>PNND01000264.1 GCA_013824045.1 Rhodobacter sp.
GGCGTTGGACAAAGGCGACCACTTCCCGGCTGAGCCTGTCCTGCGCCTCGGGCGCGCGGGCCTGCAGGATTTCCAACTCACGCTCGAAGCCCGGATAGTCCACCCAATGATAGAGGCAGCGCCGTTTCAGCGCATCATGCACCTCGCGCGTGCGGTTCGATGTCAGGATCACGATCGGCGGCTCGGGCGCCGTAATGGTGCCCAGTTCGGGGATCGTCACCTGAAAATCTGACAGCGCCTCAAGCAGGAAGGCCTCGAACGGCTCGTCACTGCGATCAAGCTCATCGATCAGCAGGACGGGCGCGCCCCCCGCCTGCGGGCGCATCGCGGCCAAAAGCGGGCGTTCGATCAGATACTCCTCGGTGAAAAGCTCGGCCTTTAGCGTATCGCGATCCGCGCCGCCGCCCGCCTCGGCCGTGCGGATGGCGATCATCTGCGCGGCGAAGTTCCATTCATAAACGGCCGAGGCCGCATCCATCCCCTCGTGGCATTGCAACCGGATCAGCCGCCGCCCCAGCGCCGTGGCCAGAAC
Source organism: Rhodobacter sp. (assembly GCA_013824045.1). Lineage (GTDB taxonomy): Bacteria > Pseudomonadota > Alphaproteobacteria > Rhodobacterales > Rhodobacteraceae > Paragemmobacter. Next base: position 533 of record PNND01000264.1, read on the forward strand.
CTTGGCGATCTCGGTCTTGCCCACGCCTGCCTCACCCTCCAGAAACAGGGGCCGCCCCAGTTTAAGCGACAGGAACACCACCGTGGCCAGCGCGCGCGAGGCGACGTAACCTTCGCCCGCCAGCAGGGTTGCAACCGCGTCGATGGTCTTGGGCAAGTCGCGCACCGGGTTCTCCTCCCCTGTTATGGCAAGCCATGCTTGGCCCTGCCCCCTACAAGGGTCAAGCCGCCAAAACCCCGCATGCGACCAATGGAGGGGGGCGTTCCCATCCCCCCGTCGCCCGTGCTATCGCTTTGCTCATGCGTGTGCTGGCGATCCTGACCGTGCGGAATGAGGGCAGTTTCCTTCTGGAATGGCTGGCCCATCACCGTGCCTGCGGCATCACCGACATTCTTGCCTTTTCCAACGATTGCACGGATGGCACCGATCTGATGCTGGACCGGTTGGCGCAGATGGGGTGGCTGACCCATATCCGCAATGACGGCCCGCATGAGAAGGGCCCGCAATGGCATGCGCTCAAGACGGCGGCGCAGCACCCGCTGACGCGCGCCGCCGACTGGATCCTTGTGCTCGACATTGATGAATTCGTGAATGTCCATGTGGGCGACCGCACCCTGCCCGCGCTGATCGCCGCGTTGCCCGAGGCGGACGCCATCACCCTGACATGGCGCATGTTCGGAAATGCAGGTGTGGTCCACCTCACCGACGCACCGGTCACCCAGACTTTCACCCGCGCCGCGCCCGATCCGTTGGATTGGCCGTGGCGCGCGGTCATGTTCAAGACACTCTACCGCAACGATGGCCGCTTCGGCCAACCCGGTGTCCACCGCCCCAAGGGCCAGATCACCGATGAACAGCGCTGGTTCGACAGCGCCGGTCGCCCCCTGCCCGGTGGCCCGCAGCGCATCTTTTCGCCTTTGGGCCTGCCCCATTACACGCTCGCCCAGTTGAACCACTATGCGCTCGGGTCGATGGAGGGTTATCTGGTCAAGGCCGACCGTGGCCGCGCCAACCGGGACGCCTCCAGCTTTGATCTGGGGTATTGGGTCGACCGCAACCTCTGTGATGTGGAGGATCGGTCGATCCATGCGCTCGACAGTTCGGCCCTCCGCGCCGAACTGTTGGCCGATCCGGTTCTGGCCCGCCTGCATGGCGACGCGTTCAACTGGCGTCGCGCGCGCTTTCTGGACCTCATGCGTCACGAAGCCTGGCGCGCGCTCTTCGGTCGGCTGCTGATGACCCCGCCCACCCGCAACCTTACCGCCGAAGAGGCCCGTCTGATCTGGACCCACGCCCTTCCGGGCGCGTGACGCGCAGGATCGCGACAATCCGCGCAGTCCGCCACCGAACGGCTTTCCAAATGCCCTGTTCCGCGCCAGTCATGCCATAAACTTGCCGTTTGCCTTAGCTAGAACCCAAGGCAAGATATCAAGGCCCGAGTCCGGGACACGCCCGCGACCGATCCGAGCAGAAAAGGCAACCGCCGATGAACGACCGCGCCGAAGGCGATCTGTCAGACATGGACCGTGACGATGGCGGCGCGGGAGAATCCGCTGCGCCGCAAGGCGCGCTGGACCGTGAGCAATGGTTCGCCCGGATTGATGAGCTTTGCGCCGAAGAGGGCTATTTTGAACCCCTTGGAAAGAAGCATTCGGCCTATTTCCATGATGATGGCCCGATCCTGCTGGTGTCCTTCGAATCGCTCGACCGCATTCTCGGGCGCAAGGGGCAGATGCCCTTTGGCCATGATGTTGCCGTTTCTAACGGCTGGTCACATCTGACGGTGATCTGCGACGGCGAGACGTGGTTCCGCGATCCCGCCGTTTGGGGCTATTTTGACCGGCTGGTCGACGAGGCCTTCTTCGAAGATTTCGACCGCGTCCTGTTCTACGGCGCAGGTGCGGCGGGCTATGCGGCCTGCGCCTATTGCGTCTGTGCACCCGGTGCCACCGTTCTGGCCATCAGCCCGCGCGCCACGCTGGACCCGGCCATTGCGGGCTGGGATAACAGGTTCACCAGCCTGCGCCGCCTCGACTTCTCCACCCGCTATGGCTATGCCCCTGACATGACCGAGGGCGCGTCACGGGTCTTTGTGATCTATGATCCGCAGATGCCCGAGAACGCCATGCATGCCGCCCTGTTTCGCGCAGACTGGGTCACTCCGCTGCCCGCGCGCCACTTTGGCGACTCTATCGAAGCCGTGGTCGAACAGACCGGCCTCTTGCCGCATCTTCTGACCGCCGCCTGCGAGGCGCGGCTTGATCCGGTCAGCTTTGCGCGTCTTTGGCGCGCTCGCCGCCGCTATGCCCCCTACCTGCGCAATATCCTGCGTCGCGTCGATCTGGCCCAGCGCCCGCGTCTGGCGCTGATGATCTGCCGATCTGTCGTACAGCGCATGGGTGGACCACGCTACCGCCGCCGGATGCACGAACTTGAGGCCCGCCTTGGCCTGCCGTCCAGCGTGGCGGCGGGCGATGCCAACAGCGACATCGACGCCGCCGGCAGCAGCACCGACGAAACCCGCGGCTGACGCAGGAACGGGCATCAAATCCGGCCTGTCCGGGCCATTCTTTACTGGAAAGCACGAGCCAGTTGCGCTAGGCGCAAGTCATGATCCAGACCCTGACCATCCGCCGCCCTGACGACTGGCATCTCCATCTCCGCGATGGGGCCATGCTGCAGGGCATATTGCCCGAAAGCGCGCGCCATTTCGCCCGCGCGATCATCATGCCCAACCTCGTGCCACCAGTGGTGACCGGCGATCACGCTGCGGCTTATCGAGACCGCATCCTCGCCGCACTTCCCGATGGTATGACGTTCGAACCCTTGATGACGCTCTACCTGACCGAAACGACCGACCCCGCCGATGTAGCAGCCGCCCATGCCTCCGGCTTGGTCAAGGCAGTCAAGCTCTACCCTGCCGGGGCGACCACAAACTCCCATGGCGGTGTGCGCGACTTGTCCAAGGTCACCGCCGTTCTCGAAAAGATGGCCGAGATCGGCCTGCCTTTGTGCGTGCATGGCGAGGTGACGACACACGAGGTCGACATTTTTGACCGTGAGGCCGTGTTCATCGAGACCGTGCTTGACCCCATGCGCCGCCGTATTCCCGGCCTGCGCGTGGTGATGGAGCACATCACCACCGAAGAGGGTGTCGCCTATGCCCGCTCGGGCGGCGATGACCTTGGTGCGACGATCACCACTCATCACCTGATCCTCAACCGCAACCACATCCTAGTTGGCGGGATTAAGCCGCATTACTATTGCCTGCCCGTGGCCAAGCGCGAAAAGCACCGCGTCGCCCTGCGCGCCGCCGCAACCAGCGGCGAAGGGCGGTTCTTTTTGGGCACCGACTCTGCACCGCACGTCGATGCGCTCAAGGAAAATTCCTGCGGTTGCGCCGGATGCTTCACTGCGACCAACACGATGCAACTCCTCGCCCATGTGTTCGAAGAAGAAGCAGCGCTTGACCAGCTGGAGGCTTTCAGCAGCCTGAACGGCCCCCGCTTTTATCGCCTGCCCCCGAATGAGGATCGTATCACCCTGACCAAGGGCACCGCCGCCCAATGGCCAGCCAAGATCTTCACCGAGGCCGGCCCCGTCACCGTCTTTGACCCCGGCTTTCCTGTGCATTGGCACGTCGAGGCCTGATCCGCGGAAAATTTTCGCTGAAAATTTTCCGCCCCCACACCGCGCCGAAGAATTTTCGGCGAAAATTCTTCGCCCCCGTCCCGCAAATCTTTCGCCGAAAGATTTTCGGGCCTGCCGACAGGAACAGCACATGATCCCAGCCGCCTTCCCCCCGAAAGAGGAAATCGCCCGCCTCACTGCACGCGCCCTGCTGGAAATCAAGGCTGTCCACTTCAACGCCGAAACGCCCTTCACGCTGGCCTCTGGCCTGCCCTCGCCCACCTATATCGATTGCCGCAAGCTGATCAGCTACCCGCGCATCCGCTCCACGCTGATGGATTTCCTTACCGTCACCGTCATGCGCGATGTCGGGTTCGAGGCATTCGACAACATCGCTGGCGGCGAAACTGCCGGCATCCCCTTTGCCGCGCTGGTGGCCGAGCGCATGGCCCTGCCCATGACCTATGTCCGCAAGAAACCCAAAGGCTACGGCCGCAACGCCCGCATCGAGGGCGCGATGACGGAAGGCCAGCGCGTTCTTCTGGTCGAAGATCTCACCACCGATGGCGGCTCGAAACTCTCCTTCGTCGATGCGATCCGCGACACGGGGGCCAGTTGTGCCCACACGGCGGTGATCTTCTACTACGGCATCTTCCCCGAAACGACCCAGCGCCTTGCCGATCACGGCGTGGCGCTCCACCACCTCTGCACCTGGTGGGATGTGCTGGCCGAGGCCCGCGCCAGCGGTGCCTTTGACCCGGCCACCTTGGCCGAGGTTGAAACCTTCCTGCAAAACCCTCGCGCCTGGCAGGACGCCAGAAAACCGGCCTGACGCGAAATCTTGGCAGAAGTTTTCTGGGGTCAATCCTGTGGATGGTCTGTGAAAGACCTGTGCAAGGAATGTGCGGGACTCACCCCCGCAGCCCGATTTTTGCTTCTCTCCGGTGGCCGGCCCGGACAAGACCCGCAAGATATGGTAGTCTGACGCTCCGCAGGCCGAGTCGAACCCGCCTTATCCACAGGTTTGTTCCCGCCTGTTCTCGACCATCAAACCGGGGCAGATACGCCCCCGGAAGAAACCCTGCGCCCCCGCAGGCACACCCGACCCGAGGCAGAGATGAACGAAATCGCCACCCTGCGCCCCGCCCTTCCTGCGGCCCCCCAGCCCGACACGGAAACCCTTCCCCAGAATATCGAAGCCGAACAACAGCTTCTGGGCGCCATCCTGACCAATAATGACATCTATGACCGCATTGCCGCCTTGGTGAAGGCCGACCATTTCTATGATCCCGTCCACCAGCGCATTTTTGAGAAGGCTGCGGCCCGCATCCAGAAGAATGCGCTTGCCTCGCCCGTCACCCTTAAACCCTTCTTCGAAGATGACGAAGGTCTGAGGGAACTGGGCGGCCCCGCCTACCTCGTCCGTCTTGCTGGCGCGGCCATCTCGTCCTTCGCCGCGCGCGACTATGCGCAGATGATCTATGACCTCGCCGTTCGCCGCGAACTCATCGCCCTTGGCCGCGACATCGCTGCCCGCGCCGCAAAGGTCGAGGTCACTTCGGAGCCCCGCGAACAGATCACGGAAGCGGAACAGAGCCTCTACAAGCTGGGCGAACAGGGCGTCTCGCAACGCGGTTTCGTCTCTTTCCTGCGCGCCACGACCGAGGCGGTCAATTCCGCCAACGCCGCCTATCAGCGCGGCGGCGGCCTTGCGGGCATCTCCACTGGCCTCGTCGATCTCGACCGCAAGCTCGGCGGCCTGCACCCGTCGGACCTTCTCATCCTCGCCGGTCGCCCGTCCATGGGCAAAACCTCGCTCGCCACCAACATCGCCTTCAACATTGCCAAGGCCTATCGCCGGGGCCGCCTGCAGGATGGCAGCGAAGGCGCCGTCGATGGCGGCGTCGTGGGCTTCTTCTCGCTGGAAATGAGCAGCGAGCAACTCGCCGCCCGTATCCTGTCCGAGGCGTCCGAAGTGCCCTCCGAACAAATCCGCCGCGGCGACATGACCGAGGTCGAATTCCGCCGTTTCGTCGAAGCCGCCAAATCCCTCGAATCCTGCCCGCTCTATATCGACGACACGCCCGCCCTGCCCATCAGCCAAGTCGCCGCCCGCGCCCGCCGACTGAAACGCACGCATGGCCTCGATGTGCTGATGGTCGACTATCTGCAACTGCTCAAGGGCACCGGGCGTGGCGAGACGAACCGCGTGCAGGAGGTTTCGGAAATCACCCAAGGCCTCAAGGCCATCGCCAAAGAGCTGAACATCCCCGTCGTGGCATTGTCACAGCTGTCCCGGACAGTGGAATCCCGCGATGACAAGCGCCCGCAACTGTCCGACCTGCGCGAATCCGGGTCGATCGAACAGGATGCCGACGTGGTCATGTTCGTCTATCGCGACGAATACTACCACGAACGCCTGAAACCGCAGGAAGACGACCCGAAATTCCCCGAATGGCTCGATAAGATGAACCGCGTCCATGGCAAGGCCGAGGTGGTCATCGGTAAGCAGCGCCACGGCCCCATCGGCACCGTGGAGCTCAGCTTCGAGGGTCGCTTCACCCGCTTTGGCAACCTCGCTCAGCCTTGGCAAGGCGACGGGCAGGCACAATACTGACCGGAAGGCCGATATGGATCTGCACCTGAAAGACAAGGTCGTCATCGTCACCGGTGGCGGTTCTGGCATCGGCGGCGCGATCAGCCGCCGCCTCGCACAAGAAGGGGCAATCCCCGTCATCCTTGCCCGCCGTGCCCCGGATGGGGTGTTCCTGTCGGACCTGCGCGCCGATCAGCCCAAGGCGGGCTGGGTGCAGGTCGATCTATCCAAGGACGCGCAGGTTGAAGGCGCCGTGAAAGAGGTGCACGCCCATTGGGGGCAGGTCTACGGCCTCGTGAACAACGCGGGCACCAATGACGGCGTGGGTCTGGATGCCGGCCCCGCCGCCTTCCGCGCCTCGCTCGATCAGAACCTGATCCATTACTACACCCTCGTCCACTTGCTGCAGGCGGATCTGAAGGCCCAGCGTGGCGCCATCGTCAACATCTCGTCCAAGACCGGCGTCACAGGGCAAGGCTCCACCTCCGCCTATGTCGCCGCCAAGGCTGCGCAATTGGGCCTCACCCGCGAATGGGCCGCCGCCTTCGCCCCCCATGGCGTGCGCGTCAATGCCGTGATCCCGGCCGAGGTGTTGACGCCCATGTATGACGCCTGGCTCGACACCTTCCCTGACCGCGATGCCAAACTGGCCGAGATCACCCGCCGAATCCCCTTGGGCCAGCGCATGACGCTGGATACGGAAATGGCCGATACCGTGGTCTTCACCCTGTCGCCCCGCGCAGGCCACACCACGGGCCAATGGCTGTTTGTCGATGGTGGCTACGTCCATCTCGACCGCGCTATGGCGGGCCTGCGCGACTGATCCCGCCGGCAAGCCGCCCCATTTCTCCTTTGCTCAAATATCCTCGGGGGGCGTCCCGTCAGGGACGGGGGGCAGACAGCCCCCCACGGGGCCCCGCTCCGTTCGCAGGCACGGAACGGGGAGAAAAGTCTTGCGCGGGCAGCCCTGCCCGCGCGCCATCGGATCACCCTCGCCACCCCGTGATGCCCCCGCCGCCAGAATTCCCTTGACCCCGGCCCCGCCCCTGCCGAAAACCCCCGAACCATGGCAACCGCATCCCTTTCCATCGACCTCGACGCCATCGCCGCCAACTGGCAGGCGCTGGATCGCCTGTCATCCCCCGGCGTGCAGACCGCCGCCGTCGTGAAGGCCGATGCTTATGGCACCGGCATAGCCCGCACTGGCCCGGCCCTCGCCCGCGCAGGCGCACGGCGCTTCTTCGTCGCCGTCACTGAGGAGGGTGCCGCCCTGCGTCAGGTGCTTGGCCCCGGCCCGCAGATCGCCATCCTTGGCGGCCATATGGCCGGCGATACCGAGATGATCCATGATCTCGACCTGACCCCGATGCTCAATTCGCTCCAGCAGGTCACCCGCCATCTGGAAGCCCTGCCCCGCCACCCTTTCGGCATTCAGCTGGATACGGGCATGAACCGCCTCGGCATGGAAATGGCCGAATGGCAGGCCGTGGCCCCCATCGTACTGGCCGCCCGCCCGGAACTTCTGATGTCCCACCTCGCCTGCGCGGATGAGCCGGACCATCCCATGAACCCCATGCAATTGGCCAATTTCCACGCCATGACCGATGGTCTGGGCATCCCCCGGTCCTTCG
>PNND01000317.1 GCA_013824045.1 Rhodobacter sp.
ACGCTGCCACGGGCCGACAGCCCGGGGGCCGTGATGGTCAAACTGTCGATGGCGGCGGGTTTGGAGAGGGTAGCTGCAACCTCCAGCCGCCCGAGCGTGCCCGCCGCTTTGCGCCAGCCGGTGCCGGGAAGGGTGATTTCGATACGGTTCAGGTCCGAGACAAGGCGCAACTGCGCCGGTTCGCCCTTGGGCAGAGTGATCGTCACCATGCCCTGCCCATCACCCCGGGCAATCGCCTCGGGCAAGCCAAGACCAAATTCGGTGATCGTGTCCCGGGAGAGGGCGACGGTGCCTTCAATGCTGGCGGGGGAGGCCTGCTTTCCAAAAGGTTGGCTAAAGGTCACGTCAAACGGGACGCGCCCGATGGTGCCGGGGCCTGAGACACGCAGGCCCCTCGGATCGGCTGACAGTGATAGGTCAGGGGCGGTGATCTGCTTGCCCGCGACCAGGGTCTCGCTACGGAAATCCGTGATGCGGCCCATGACGGAGAAGATCACGTCCTCAGCCGTCAGCCTCGGCAGCAAGGGAAAGCGGAGCGTCGCGTCCAGTGTGGCGCGCCCCTCGCCCAGATCGACGGCGCGCCCGGCCTTCTTGAGAAATCCGAAGGGCGGTTCATCCAGCAAGGACAGTGCGGCGGTCAGGGTTGAGTTCGTCTTGAGCACAACCTCGGCCTGCGCGGGGCGGCGCGTGATGTCGAGCACGGAAAACACGCTTCCCGACATGTCGATCACCCCGCCAAGGGGGGGCGTGACCGATCCGCGGCTGACCACCATGGTGTAGGTCATGCCTTCGATCGTGGCATAGCCGTCGGCATCACGGATGGGCGGCAATGTGCGCAGGAAGCGCACATCGGCACCAAAGAAATCATAGCCCAGCGACAGCACTGGCTCCTTGCCCGGCGCGATGCGCAGGGCGGCCTTCACATCGGTGAGCGTGCCTTCCAGCACGTTCTGTTCCAGCCAGTCACGGGTGCGCTTCACCAGCTTGACCGGCCAGATCGCCATCAGGTCGGTATGGCCGATGGAATCAAGCGTCAGGTCAACGGCGGCGGTCCAGCCTTCGGTGCTGGCGCTGATGCGGCCCTTGGCCGATAGACGCCGGTCCTGTTCCACGAGCGCCACCTGCCCGATGTCGATGCTGAACGGATCAAGCCGAAGGCGCAGATCGACCGCGCCTTCGCTGAAACGGACAGGTTCCTGAAACAGCCCTGCCGGATCAATCTGCATTTCCGAGATATGGATCTGGGTAAGAAAGCTATCCGGCAGCCGGGTGCCAAGGGGGCCAGTCAGGATGGTGCCAGCCGCATCGGTCAGGTAGGAATGACCCGTGGCGCGCAGGCGCAGCGTCGTGCTTTCCACATCGAAGGTTGTCAGGTTCACGCGCCCTTTGGCCGGATCATAGCTGACAGTCATCCCCGCCCGTTCAAAGGCGATGGGAACGGCGGCATCCGTGGGGCGCAGCGCGCCTGCACCGAATTCCAGCGCCGCATCCATCGTCGTGATCCCTTCGGCATCCAGACGGGCGGACAGCTTGCCCGAAATGGGCGCATCCACCGCCGCCAGCGGTGCCAGCGGCAGGATCAGCGCGGCCAGATCGGCGGCATGGACACGGTCGACCGTTGCCGAAAGCCGGGCGCTGTTTTCGCCTTTGCGGGTGATGGCGGTGAGCTGGGCCTGAGCCGGGTTGCCGTCTGCACCCATAAGCGACAGCGCCATTTCCGCGCGCAACTCATCAGGATGATTTTCCAACCGCAACCGCCCATCGCCCAGATCCCAGACACGGCCCGACACCCGATCTGTCAGCGTGAGCGTCAGGGCATCGGCATCGATGGCCTGCAATTGTGACAGGACGGGGGTATCGAAAGCTTCATCAATTGTCGCAAAGAAGGCGGGCAGGCTGTCGATCCGGCGATCGCTGCCCAGCCCCGCAAAGGCCACGTCGAAACTGCCGTCAACCTCGCGCGTCAGATCGATCCGGGTGCCGGACAAGCGCAGCCTGCTGGGCCGGAGTTGCCCCTCCAGCAAGGCATCCAGCGATAAGGCCACCCGCACTTCTGACAGGATCAGAACAGTGGACCCATCGCGGTGCAAAAGGCGGGTATCTTCCAGCCGAAGCCGTGGCACCCAATTGTCGTCCACCCCGATCTCGACCCCGCCTATGGCGATGGCGCTTTCGGGGATCGTAGGGGCAAGGGCGCGGTTCAGGCGATCCTCGGCCTCGGCCACGGCCCAGACGGGCAGGCGCAGATAGGACCCGGTCAGCCCCAGAAGGCCAAAGCCAAGCGAAAGCACAAGGATGACAACAACAAACAGCCCGATGATTCCGTTGCGAAACGGCTTGCGCCGCGCAACAGAGGCGGGCGGCGGCATAGCCGCACCCTGCCCGTCTCGCGGGGCATCGGTTTCCGGCACCGTGTCGTGCAGGTCGTTGTCTGACACCCTGCGAGGCCCCTCCCATCATTCATTGCCGGGATTGCCTTTATCTTCGCCCGAAGGCAACTAGAACGCAAAGCATCCATCGTCACAATGCAAGGAGCCGCCAGATGATCACAGCAGGCGCAAGCGCCCCCGATTTCACCCTGCCGCGCGATGGCGGGTCAAACATCACCCTGTCAGCCCTGCGGCCGGGCAAGGTGGTGCTCTATTTCTATCCCAAGGATGACACGCCCGGCTGCACGCTAGAGGCGCAGGATTTTACCGCCCGTCTGGCCGAATTCACCGCCGCAGGCACCACGGTGATCGGTGTCAGCAAGGACAGCGTCAAGGCGCATGACAAGTTCTGCAAGAAGCATGGGCTGTCGATCATCCTTGCCTCGGACGAGACCGGTCACACCTGCGAGGATTACGGCGTCTGGGTCGAAAAAAGCATGTATGGCAAAACCTATATGGGCGTGGAGCGCACGACGTTCCTGATCGACGGTACGGGCAAGGTGGCGCAGGTCTGGAACAAGGTGTCGGTCAAGGGCCACGCGGATGAGGTGCTGGCGGCAGCCAAGGCGCTTTGACAATGCCCAGTCTGGCCGAAATGGCGGTGGAGGTTCTGACCACCGCCGATGGGCGCGCGAAAACCGCGCTGGGCCGCGAACATGCGCGTGCGTGGTTCGCTGCGCGGGCGGCGGATGCGCCGTTGGCGGTTGGCCATGCCACCCCGCCCCTGCGCCCCGCCCGGCCAGACAAGCCAGACCTGCTGGACCCGCGTGACGTGCCGCGCCGCCGCCCCGGCACCGAGGCCGGGCGCATCGCATTACTGCATGCCGTGGCGCATATCGAACTGAACGCCGTCGACCTGCATTGGGACATCATCGCCCGCTTTACCGATACGCCCATGCCGCTGGGTTTCTATGATGACTGGGTCAAGGCGGCGGATGAAGAGGCCAAGCATTTCAACCTGATGTGCGATTGTCTTGAAGCCATGGGAAGCCATTACGGCGCCCTGCCCGCCCATGCCGGAATGTGGCGGGCGGCGGAGGATACGGTGGGGGATCTGCTGGGCCGTCTTGCGGTGGTGCCCATGGTGCTTGAGGCGCGGGGGCTGGATGTGACGCCCGGGATGATCGAAGTGTTCCGCAAGGCGGGCGATACACGGGCGATTACCGCGCTGGAGAAGATCTACGCCGAGGAAGTGGGCCATGTCGCCTATGGATCGAAATGGTTCAACTGGCTGTGCGGCCGTGATGGGCTGGACCCGAAAGAGGTGTTCCACGATCTGGTGCGACAGTATTTCCACGGCGCGCTGAAGCCACCGTTCAACGAGGAAAAGCGTGCCGAGGCCGGGTTGCCGCCGGATTTCTACTGGCCGCTGGTGGCAGAAGCCGGGGCTACGGAGTGACCGCACGCACTAACATAGGCGGGTTTCTGCCGAAGAACGGCGGATTTCCGGTGCCGTTTTGGGCCATCTGGTCAATTATGTTGCGGCAGTCTGATGCGGTGGCTAATCAATGGGCGTCTCCGCTTGGGAGCATTTCGCCCGTCCTTTTCAGCAACGTACGGAAAACGCACAAGTGATGACGCGTGTCGCCTATCGGATAAACGCCACGATCGAGCGTTTCCTTCCCGAACAACGCCTGTTCCTGAAATCAGATACAGAAACGCGCTTCATCCGCCTTCGCCCGGTGACACAACTGATTGCCGTGACAGGCTGCGCCATGTTCGTGGCCTGGACGATCGTGGCAACAGCCGTGCTGATGATGGATTCGATCGGCGCCGGTTCATCGCGCGAACAATCGCTGCGTCAACAGGCTATGTATGAAGAGCGGCTGAACCTCTTGTCTGCCGACCGCGACCTGCGCGCCGAAGAGGCAGCGCGGGCGCAAGAGCGGTTCAATCTGGCGCTGCAACAGGTGGCCAATATGCAATCGCGGCTGCTGGCATCGGAAGATCGCCGGCGCGAACTGGAAACCGGGATCGACGTGATCCAGTCCACCCTGCGCCGCACGATCATCGAACGTGACGAGGCGCGCAGCAAAGCCGATGAGGTGACGCTGGCATTGGCCGAGACCACGGGTTCGGCGCGCAGCGAACAGGGGCGTGTGCGCGACACGGTGGATACGCTGGCCATCCTGACCGAAGCGCTGGGCGATGCCGCGCAGGAACGCGATCTGATGGAAGGTGCAGCGCAGAAATCTGCAGAACGCGCCGAAGAGATTATGGAACAAAAGCGCGCGATGGAGCGCCAGAATGACGCGATCTTTGCCCAGCTGGAAGAGGCTGTCACCGTATCGATGGAGCCGCTGGACAACATGTTCCGCGATGCCGGCCTCTCGCCCGATGATCTGCTGAGTTCCGTGCGCAAGGGATATTCCGGCACGGGTGGGCCGCTGTCGCCCATCTCGCTGTCGACCTCTGGCGCGGCGATGCCCCCAGAAGCCACCCGCGCCAATGCCATCCTGCAGGGCCTTGACCGGATGAACATGTACCGGATCGCGGCATTCAAGACACCCTTCGCGATGCCGGTGAACACGCCCGTGCGCTTTACTAGCGGCTTCGGTGGCCGCAACGATCCCTTTGGCCGGGGCTTCCGCCGCCATGAGGGGCAGGACATGGCCGGTGCCTATGGTGCACCGATCCTCGCCACGGCAGATGGTGTCGTGACCCATGCGGGATGGGAAAGCGGTTATGGCCGCTTGGTCAAGATCCGGCACGAGTTTGGCATCGAAACGCGCTATGGCCATATGTCGCAAATCCGCGTCAACGTGGGCGATCGGGTATCGCGTGGCGACCGGATCGGTGATATGGGCAATTCAGGTCGTTCCACTGGCACGCATCTTCATTACGAGATCCGGATCGGGGGCGAAGCAATCAACCCGATGACCTTCATAAAGGCAGCGAGAGATGTTTTCTAAGAGCCGAATCAACGAGCCGGGCCCCAAGCAGGCCGAAGTGGAAAAGCCGAAAGCACCGGAGGCAGGCGTGACGAAACCCAGCACGGACTTCACCCCCGCAGCCCCCAAGGGCAAAGCCACGGCATCTGTGCTGTCGTCGGATCTGACTGTTGTGGGCAATCTGCGCACCACCGGTGATATTCAGGTGGAGGGCACGGTCGAGGGCGATATTCGCGCCCATCTTCTGACCGTCGGCGAAAGCGCCACCATCCGGGGCGAGATCGTGGCCGACGACATCGTCGTAAATGGCCGGGTCATTGGCCGTGTGCGTGGGCTGAAAGTTCGGCTGACCTCGACCGCGCGGGTTGAGGGCGACATCATCCACAAGACCATCGCCATCGAAAGCGGAGCGCATTTCGAGGGTTCGGTGCAGCGCCAGGACGATCCGCTTGCGCAAGGCCGCGTGTCGGCCCCTGTCATGCCTGCACCGGCCCCGGCACCCAAGGCAGAAACGCCGTAATAGCCGAGCCGCCTGTTGATCCTATTTCAAGGGCGCCCGTCGGGCGCCCTTTGCCATTCAAGGTCCAAAGTCACGCCCACATCACCGCCCGGCGATAGAGATGCCAGCTTGCATGGCCAAGCACCGGCAGAACGACAAACAGACCTAGGAACCCCGGCAGCATCCCGACGAACAGCAGGACAGCGATGAAGCCGCCCCAGCCCAGCATCACGACCGGATTCTCGCGCACCAGTGCCATTGAGGTGAGCATGGCTGTGACGAAATCCACCTCGCGATCATCCAGCAGCATGGGTAGACTGACCACTGTCAGCGCGTAGAGCAAGGTGGCAAAGACCGCGCCGACAACCGTGCCGAAGGCCAGCATCATCATCCCCTCGGGCGTCAGAAAAACACCCAGCGATGAACTGACATTGGTCATGGTGGACTTGCCAAGGAACAACGCAAAGATCGTATGGGCTAGAAAGTTCCAGAACAGGAAGAAGACCACGATCACCGCCGCCATGGACGGGATCTGACGATCCTTCTGCCGAAACACCGCCCCCAGAATATCGCCGAATGCAAAGGGCTGCCCTGCCTCGCGCCTGCGGCTGATTTCATAGAGCCCGCAAGCCGCGAAAGGGGCAAGGATGGGAAAGCCTGCAGCGGCGGGCAAGGTCCACCAGACCTGCCCCTGTTCGGTGAAAGCATAGGTCAAAAGCCAGCCGCCCACGACATAGACCATGGCAAAGAAGGCACCGTATAGGGGATGGGCAAGAAAATCCTGCCATCCCGCACCAAGGGCGTGACGCAGGTCGCCATAGTCGAGCGACAGGACCTCTGGCACAGCCGCAGATGGCGTGCTGGCATGATCGGACATCACTTCCCCCCTGTTTCGTTCAAGGGTAAGCGGCACGGGCGCATGGGCAAATATGTATTTCGAAGTTCGCCTTAATCTGCGGCGGTGGCCTCGGCGCGGGATTTTCCGGCCACATCCATGGCCAGCGTGGCGGCCATGAAACGATCCAGATCGCCATCCAGAACGCCTTGGGTATCCGAGGTTTCCACCCCGGTCCGCAGATCCTTGACCATCTGATAGGGCTGCAAAACGTAGGATCGGATCTGGTTGCCCCAGCCCGCCTCGCCCTTGTTTTCATAGGCGGCATTGATGGCGGCGTTGCGCTTGTCGAGTTCCATCTGATAGAGCCGCGATTTTAGCGCGTTCATCGCGATTTCGCGGTTCTGGTGCTGTGATTTCATCGACGAGGTAACAACGATGTTGGTGGGCAAGTGGGTGATCCGCACCGCCGAGTCTGTCGTGTTCACGTGCTGCCCGCCTGCGCCGGATGAGCGGTAGGTGTCGATCCGGATTTCGTTGTCGGGGATGATGATCTCGATATTGTCGTCGATCACAGGGTAAACCCAGACGGATGAAAACGACGTGTGCCGCCGGGCGGCGGAATCATAGGGGCTGATCCGGACCAGACGGTGGACGCCCGATTCCGATTTCAGCCAGCCATAGGCATTGTGACCCGTGATCTTATAGCTGACAGACCGGATTCCCGCCTCTTCGCCCGCGGTTTCGGACTGCATTTCAACCTTGTAGCCCTTCTTCTCGGCCCAGCGGACATACATCCGCGCCAGCATCGACGCCCAGTCGCAGGATTCCGTTCCGCCTGCACCGGCATTGATTTCAAGGAAGGTGTCGTTGCCATCGGCCTCGCCATCCAGCAGGGCCTCAAGCTCTTTGGCGGCAGCCACCTCAACAAGCGATTTCAGGGCGGCCTCGGCCTCAATGACGATTTCCTGATCACCCTCCATCTCGCCCAGTTCGATCAGTTCGACATTGTCCTTCAACCCGGTCTCGATCATCCGATAGGTAGACAGCGCGTCCAGCAGGGATTGGCGTTCGCGCATCAGTTTCTGCGCCTTGGCGGGATCGTTCCACAGATCTGGGGCTTCGATCATCGCGTCGAATTCTTCAAGTCGATGCGGCGCGGTTTCCAGATCCATCCGCTGCCCGAGCAGTTTCAGCGACTTGGAAATCGCATCGACATTGTTCTGCGTCTCAGAGCGCATTTTTTCGTCCTGTGCTGGTCTGGAGGTCTGAAAGTCTGGGGTTCTGAAGTCTGGGGGGCGTGATACCCTTTGGCGCGGCGGGCGGCAAGGGCTGCGCCCCTGCCCTGCCCCTGCTGCATCGTCAGTACAAGCCGCCCGAGCTTAGCGTGCCGAAATCGGCCTTTTCAGGAATGACCGCCGTTTCCCCGGTTGAGGTGACAACGGTAGTTTCACCCCCACCATCGCCTTCGCCATAGGCAAAGAGCGGCAAGTTCGACCCCATCGCAAAGCCACCGTCGACCATCATGTCCAGACCGATGATCCCATCGACGCCTTCACGGAAGTATTCGACCTGCACATTCGGGCCCGAAGCATCATCCGGCAACATGGCCCCAGTGAAACGATCCAGTTTCACCCAGCGCCCGCCCTCGGGAACGCGGAATTCCGTGCCGCCATAGCGCGCCACGGCCTGTTCCATGAATTCCTGAAACACCGGCGC
>PNND01000221.1 GCA_013824045.1 Rhodobacter sp.
CCGCGTCACTTTGACGACCGCGCCTGAAGCCAATCCATCAGCGCCAACAGCACGCCCGACACGACAAAGGTCATGTGGATCACCGTTAGCCACAAGAGCATCCGTTCATCCATTTCGGGCTTTGCCGGATCCCCGATCTCCATGAACCGTTTCAGCAGATGGATGCCCGATATCGCCACGATCGACGCGATCAGCTTCATCTTCAATCCGCCGAAATCCACCTTGCCCATCCAGCCGGGCCGGTCATCGCCCACGTCGAAATCGAACTTCGACACGAAACTCTCATATCCCGAAAACATCACGATCAAGAGCAGGTTCGCGGCCAGCGTCAGATCGATCAGCGTCAGCGCGACAAGGATCACCGCTTCGGCCGACAGCGTCATCATCTGCGGGATGTAATAGGCCAGCTCGCGGAAAAAGATCACCACCAGCATCAGCAGCGCCACCACCAGACCCAGATACATAGGTGCCAGCAACCAGCGCGAGGCGAACAGCCCCCGCTCCAGAATGTCTTCCGCTGCACTTTTCCTGTCCATGGCCGCCAACCTGTAACATCCATCTCCAAAAGCAAGAGGCCCGCATCGCTGCGGGCCTCCAAAAATCCGGCGCTGATGCCGAAATCAGTTCTTTGCGTAATACTCGACGACCAGGTTCGGTTCCATCTGCACCGGATAGGGCACATCGCCCAAGCCCGGGGTGCGAACGAACTTCACCGTCATCTTGGAATGGTCGACTTCCAGGTAATCCGGAACGTCCCGCTCGGTCAGCGCGACGGCTTCCAGAACCAGCGCCATCTGCTTGGACTTCTGGCGCACCTCGATCAGATCGCCTTCCTTCACGCGATAGGACGCGATGTTCACGCGGATGCCGTTCACGGTCACATGGCCGTGGTTCACGAACTGACGTGCAGCGAACACGGTCGGCACCAGCTTGGCGCGGTAAACCACCGCATCCAGACGGCGCTCCAGCAGACCGATCAGCATCTCGCCGGTGTCACCACGCACACGCTCGGCATCGGCAAAGATCTTGCGGAACTGCTTTTCCGTCAGATCGCCGTAATAGCCTTTCAGCTTCTGCTTGGCGCGCAGCTGCGTGCCGAAGTCCGACAGCTTGTTCTTGCGGCGCTGGCCGTGCTGGCCGGGGCCGTATTCACGCTTGTTCACCGGGGATTTCGGACGGCCCCAGATGTTTTCGCCCATGCGGCGGTCAATTTTGTACTTGGCAGAGGTGCGTTTGGTCACCGCTGATCTCCTTCGTTCTCTAAGCGCCCTCGGCTTTTCCGAAAACCGGTACCCACTTTTCGGGCCTCGGGCTATGAAGGGCGTTGTCCTTTGGTCTTGCGACCCGACAGGCATCCCCTTGCGGGGGCCACCAACACCAATGAAAAACCCCGGCCTTTCAGCCGGGTCGACCTTTCAGTCAAGGTTGGGGCTTATACAGCCGGTCCTTGCAGAGTCAACGCCCCTTACGCCGCTATATCGTGGCGCAGCAAGGCCGCCTCGCTGGCCGAAAGGTTGCGCCGCGCATAATCGCCATAAGATTCGGGATTCAGCGCCACCTGCGGCATCACAGACATCAGCACGTCCCGCTGGCCCGGATCGATCATCTCCAGCGCGGTGTTGGACGGATGAAAGCTTTCCGTCTCCACCCCGTTGGCAAAGACAATGTTATGCCGCTCCAGCAGGATGTGGATGTAGGTGACCTCGCGCAGCACATAATCCACCGCGATCGACGTATCGTTCAAAAGATCCTCGGCCCGCACCAGCACCTCGGACGTGCCAAACAGCGCCTGCGACGCCGCGCCTTTCAACAGCATCCGATGTGCGGGCGATACGATCAGATCGGGTTCCGGCCGGTCATTGCCAAAGGCACCGGCGCGCAACCGGATTGGGCGCAGATGCGGCATCGCATAAAGCCGCGCGCCCGACATGCGGCGGCTGCCAGTCCACACCACTTCTTGCGGGCCGTCATCCTTGGTCAGCACCCAGTCACCCTGCCGCAGGGTCTGAATCAGCTTCGGCCCCTCGGGCGTGGCGATGCGCGTGCCGGGGGTGAAACAGATCACGCCGCCGCCTTCACGCCCGCCCGCCGCCACACGCGCCCGGTCGATCGAGGTGCGCACCACCCACAGGTCGCGGTCCGCGGGCGGCACATCACCCAGCATCATCACCAGACGCGCGCCGCTGTCGGGCACCGGAATAAGGGTCAGCGCAAAGCTCTGCACCCCGTCCGTGACGATGAAGCCCTGCTCCGGCAGGTCGTCGAACTCGTCGACTTTTTCCTCGGCCCGATCCTCTGGCGCCTTGCCGACAGCCGAACCAATCAAGCGGCGCACCATGCGCGCCGCACGTTTCTGCATTTCCGCCTTGCCCTCGGCATCTTCCAGAAGCAGCCGGTCTGTCTGGCCGTCCACCCGCACCAATTCTCCGGTCCAGCGCCATGTGGCACCAACCGAAAGAAGGTCCAGCGACGCCCCTTTCACCCCATCAACTTCAGTCTGTGTCCAAGAGATGACGAACGTGCCACGAGAGCCCGTTATCATTGCCTGTTTGCCTGCTCGTTTAGTCTTTTTATGGCCTTGGATGCTAGCATCAGACCTGACGCCTGACTATGGCATCAGCGCAACAGATGCAAATTCGCATAGGTCAGAACTTCAACCGTAGATTGACCGACCCAAGCAGTTGTTCGTCCGGCTGTTCTTCGAACTCTTTGCCCAGCCAGGTCAGACCATAAAACACTTCACTCTGGGCGCCCTGCCAATGCATCCCGGCCCGCACCCGTTTGCGCGTGTCGCTCGGCGTGATCGCATCCGACGCCAGAAAATACTCGCTGTCATAGACCTTGGCGATATCACCGCCCAGCATCAGGCTGTATCCTTCCACCCGGTCACCCGCCACCGCGCGATAGCGCTGGCCGGTCGAGTTGTCGCGCAGCATCAGCGCCTCGGTCCCGAAATGGCCAAAGGTCATGTCGCCGCCCATGCGCAGCAGGGTTTCGGCCCCGGCCTGCGCCTCGATGAAGGGGCGGACCTGCGCATTGCTGCCCAAGGGCAGCGTCCGCCCGAATTCCGCCGTCAGCGTCAGGAACACGTCATCCGCAATCTGCCCGCCAAACACGGTGGGGTCCGGAAGACCCAGCAAATCGTGCAGATCGCCATGCAACGAGCTGATCCCCGTCTGTGGCCCCACGATCACCGCATCCATACCGACACTCGATTCGATACCCGCGGCTTCAAAATGCGTGTGCATCCCCAGCGACAGCGCGCCGACATATCGGCGGTCAAGCGGGTTCGCCACCACCAAATCGGCGGGTGCGATCGTTTCCAGCCGGATCCGGAATTCCAAAATCTCGCCCGGCCGTCCCGGCAAGCTGCCCGACCAGCTCGGCCCGCGCACCCGGCTCAGAACATAGGAACCCGTACGCCAGCGGTCCTTGCCATCACCGATGGCATCATTCGTTAGCAACCTGCCCCAGCCCAGCGTGACACGCTCCTGCGCGACAGCGGGCACGGCGAAAAGCGCTGTGCACAATGCGGAAAAAACGAAGGCGGAAACCGCCATGGGGGGCTTGGCCATTATGCGTCATCCAATCATCAGCCCCCCCAGGCTGATCAGATGTTAACCTGTCTAAAGATCCGGTTCTAGTGCCAATGGGCAACACCCCCTGCCAGAGTTGAAACCGCAAATCGCCGGTAAAAACAGCCGTTATTGGCGCGAACGGCGGTTCCCGACAGGAAAAACCCACCTGAAAACGATGGGATTCTTTGACGAAGCATGGATTTTCATACGTGGAGATGACGAGTTCGTCATGACGGAATGTTGAGTTCGTCCTGCCAGAATGATGAACTCGTCCCGTCCATCAGTTTCAAACTGCCTTCGTCATCTGTCATCTTCACGATCCCGGAGCGCAGTGTAATTCCAATCATGATCGTCGCCAGCATGTGTAGTTGGTGACCTCAGTGTGACACCCGAAGCGCCTGCAGCGTAGTACGGTTCATGTGGGCTGGCGGCGATCAATTCTCCCTTGCACCCCTACCGCCCCACCTGCGCAGCGCCCAAAACGCCAGCCCGGCAGGGGCCACACCCAGCGCGACCGGCCACAAAGCCGCACCGGGTAGCGCCACCACGCAGCACAGCATCACCGCAAGGACCAGCCCCGCCATAGCCGGCGTCGCCACCCGCAGTATCGGCCCCGCATTTGCCACGGCAGCCACCGCCACCAGCGCCCTCAGATCGACCATCTCAGGGGTCAGCCAGACAAACAGCGCCCAGAAGGCGATTCCCATGGCGACAATCCCGGCAACCTCGCGCAAAGCCTTTGCCCCGCTCCCCCAAGGCAACCCCCGCCGCACAAACGGCAGCGCCAGCAGCAGCGCCGCCACGGCCCAGAGAATCCAGTTTCCCAGCACCCCGGTCACCGCACCCGCCACCTCGGTCTGCGCGCGGTTCACCGCGCCAAAGGCGAACATGAACAGGATGATCCGCCCCGCCCGCACCAGCCCATCCAAACGGCCGGGCGATGGCCCCTCTACCGCACCACGCAGCAGCATCAGCGCGCCCAGAAGCAGGATCAGCGCATCCCAATCCGCCCCCGGATAGCCCCGGACCGAAAGGCCCAGCCCGACCACCGCGCAAAGGATGCCGAACACCCGCGCCCAATCCCGCTGCCGCATCGCCTTCAACCGATCCATCGCCGCCCCGCCTTGGCCATCATCACGCTCATCATGATCCGCGCCACGTGGTGCACGGTCACATAAACCACACTCATCTGCAGGCTCAGCGCGATCAGGCTCATCTCGGCCAGCCCGCCGGGCGCAAAGGCCAGAAACACCGCCGTCAGCGGCTCCCCCACCCAAGGTGCCAAGACCCAGGCAAAGCCGAAGGCCATCGCCAGCGCCACCCCGGCATTGATCCCCGCCAGCCGGGCCGCGCGGATCAGCATCCCCCGCTCGATCCCGGCAAAGCGCGCACCCAGCCCGCAACCGATCACCACCTGCGTCACCCCTACCAGCCAGGCGGGCGGCACCCCATGCACCAATCCCGCCGCATGGGCCACGGCGGAAAACAGCACCGGCCCGGTCATGATCGCGGCAGGCAGGCGCAGCAGGCGCCCCGCCCAGACGCCCAATCCCCCCACGGCCAGCAGCAGCACCACCTCATAGGCGCTCAACGGCACCGCCGCCGCAGGCAGCACCGCGCCACTGGCCGACCCCACCGCCACCCCGGTCAGCGCGGTAAAGATCAGCGGCACCGCCACGATGGTCAGGATCAGGCGCAGGAACTGCAGGACCGTCATCAGCCGCACATCGCCACCCGCCTCTTCGCCCATCTGCACCGTTTCAATCAGCCCACCGGGAACCGCGCCAAAGAAACTCTCCAGTTTCGGCAGACCGCCCCGTGTATAGATGAAATAGGCCACGGCATGGGTCAGCGGCAGAAACAGCAGCAGCGCCAGCAGCGACGGCCACCATGCCCCCGCTTCCGAGATCACCGCCGGGGTAAAGGCCCCGCCGATCGCCACCCCGATCACCGGCACAAAGGCCGACCGCAGCTTCATGGGCAACAGCACCGCGCGCCCAAAGGGCCGCCACCCCGCCGCCGCCACCACCCCCGTCACCAGAAGCGACCCCAGCAGCAAGGCCAGCGGCAGATGCAGCAGGCTCGCCGCCAACCCGCCCGCCGCCCCAAGGGCCAGCGTCAGCAGCAACGCCGGGTAATCAACGCGCAGCATGCCACCGCCACAGTCCAAAGGCCATCAAGCCAGCAAAGCCCGCACTCGCCCAGCGGCCTATCCTCAGCCGCCACTCGGCAAGGCTTCTCGGCTCGATCAGATCGCCGTAGCGGATCACCAGCCCCTCCTCGAACGCGATCACGCCAAAGGCCCCGATCCCCGCCACCAGCGCAGCCAAGGCCCACCACCGACGCGGCCCCGCCACCAGCAACACCAGCGCCCCCAGCAGGGCCGCCAGATGGCACCACACCACGGCCCAGTTGCCATACCACCGCGCCCGTAGCATGGCCGTGTCATAGATCGGGTCACCCCGCGTCGACAGTGGCATAAAGGTCGTCAGGGCAAAGAACCCCGCCGTGACCGCCGCCCCGCCGAACGCGACCCGCCACACCCATTCCCGCCAGATCACCAATGCGGCGGCCTCACATTCGCGGCAGGCCCGTCGCCGGCCATCGCCTCACGCTCGGCCTCGCGCTCCACCAGCAGCGTCACCAGCCGTGTCAGCCGCTCTATCTCCTTCGCGTGGCTTGCCACCACATCCGACAGATCGTCGACCGCCCGCATCAGATGCGCCACCTTTTCTTCCAGCGCCTTGTCCTCTGCCATGCCACCCTCCGCCGCTTGCCGACCTTGGCCCCATCCGATACACGGGCCGCGACAAAAAGCGAAGGTCCGACCCATGGCACAGGACAAATCCACCCGCCGCCCCCGCGCCGAAACCCCCAAGGGGTTCCGCGACTATTTCGGTGCCGAGGTGACCGAACGCAAAGCCATGCTGGACAAGGTGGCCGAGGTCTATCACCGCTATGGGTTCGACCCGCTGGAAACCAGCGCCGTGGAAACGGTCGAGGCTTTGGGAAAGTTCCTCCCCGATGTCGACCGCCCGAACGAAGGCGTCTTTGCCTGGCAGGATGAAGACGCCGATTGGATGGCCCTGCGCTATGACCTGACCGCCCCCTTGGCCCGTGTCGCCGCGCAATACCGCAACGACCTGCCCTCGCCCTATCGCCGCTATGCGATGGGCCCGGTCTGGCGCAATGAAAAGCCGGGGCCGGGGCGCTTCCGCCAGTTCTATCAATGCGATGCCGATACCGTGGGCGCGCCCAGCGTCGCGGCAGATGCCGAGATTTGCGCCATGCTGTCGGATGCCCTTGAAACCGTCGGCATTCCGCGCGGTGACTATGTGGTGCGCGTCAACAACCGCAAGGTTCTGAACGGTGTGATGGAAGTGGCGGGCGTGCTTGACCCCACCGATCCCGACCGCTTCGCCAACGAACGCGGCATCGTCCTGCGCGCCATCGACAAGATCGACCGTCTGGGGGATGCAGGCGTCCGCGCCCTGCTGGGCGAAGGCCGCAAGGATGAGAGCGGCGATTTCACCAAGGGTGCGGGGCTGGGTGCCGAACAGGCCGAGGTTGTGATGGCCTTCATGGCCGCCCGCCGCGCGACAGGGCTTGAGACCACCGCCCGCCTCCGCGAACTCGTCGGCCCCTCCACCATCGGGCAGGAAGGCGTGCAGGAACTCGAAACCATCGCCGACCTGCTCGACCGTCAGGGATATGGCCCCGACCGCATCCTCATCGACCCCGGCGTCGTGCGCGGTCTTGGCTACTATACCGGCCCCGTGTTCGAGGCCGAACTGACCTTCGAAATTCTCGATGAAAAAGGTCGCAAGCGCAGCTTCGGCTCCGTCGCGGGCGGCGGGCGCTATGACGATCTGGTCAAACGCTTCACTGGCCAATCCGTCCCCGCCACCGGCGTTTCCATCGGGGTGGACCGCCTCCTCGCCGCCCTGCAGGCCAAAGGCCGCAGCACCGCCAACACCACCGGACCTGTCGTCGTCACCGTGATGGACCGCGACCGCATGGCCGATTACATGGCCATGGTTTCCGACCTGCGCAACGCGGGCATCCGGGCCGAGGTCTATCTGGGCAATCCGAAAAACTTCGGCAACCAACTGAAATACGCCGACAAGCGCGCCTCCCCCATCGCCGTGATCCAAGGCGGGAATGAGGCCGACAAAGGCACCGTCATCCTCAAAGACCTCATCCTCGGCGCGCAGATCGCGCAGAACGCGACGCTGGAGGAATGGAAGGACCGCCCCGCACAGGTGGAAATCCCCCGCGCCGATCTCGTGGCGCAGGTCCGCAAGATGCTGGACCAATGACCGCGAAGGCCGCGATCCGGCTTGAGGCCGAAACCCTCTTCGCCGCCTTCCGCGCCGCAGGCGCGCAGCCGGTCGAGGCGGATATCCTGCAACCTGCCGAAACCCTGCTCGACCTTTACGGCGAAGACATCCGCGCCCGCGCCTATGTCACCTCTGATCCCCTGCGCGGCGAAATGATGCTGCGCCCCGATTTCACCCTGCCCGTCGTTCAGGCCCATATGGCCCATGGCGCAGATCCCGCGCGCTACTGCTATATGGGCGAGGTGTTCCGCAAACAGGATACAACCGGCCCCCGCGCCAGCGAATACCTGCAAGTCGGGTTCGAACTCTTTGACCGCGCCGCCCCCGAGGCCGCCGATGCGCAGGTCTTTGCCCTCTTCGCCCGCCTCCTTGCGCCCCTGAACCTCCGCGCCGCCACGGGCGATATCGGCATCCTCATGGCCGCCGT
>PNND01000451.1 GCA_013824045.1 Rhodobacter sp.
AGCATCTGCGCCTTCATATCGCGCGCAGCCACCGTCCCGGTCATCTGGATGAGCCGGTCGGCGAGGGTGGATTTCCCGTGGTCGATATGCGCCACGATCGAGAAATTGCGGATTAGGTCAAGCTGGGTCATGGCGCGCATATAGCCTGTCCCACAAGGCGCGGAAAGCCCCCCGCGACGGGCGTTTTGCAGGCAAAGCACCCCAATCTGCCCTGCGGCTTCATCTTGGCCCAAATACCCATGCCCCGCCCGCCGCCCGGCGCGCCCGCCACAAGACAGGCACCGCCCCCCGGCGCCCCGCCACCGCCCCATCTGGTGGTCTCGCCCCGCCCGATACGCCCCATCTTGCGCCCCGCCTGCCCGAACAGCCCAATTGTCGCGCCACGGCCTTGGGGAATTGAAAAAACGCCGCCGAATCGGCATAGTCGCCCCCACAAAAACGATCACCGCAGAGGCGTGGCATGCACCGCCCTGCCGGGGACAAGAGGCAGAGATATGAAAACCATTCTGTTCTGCGTGGCTCTGGCCGCGCTGGCGCTTCCGGTTTCCACCGCCCCGGCCCATGCCGGGCAGATCGAACGCGCCTGCCTGCGCTCTGACCGCGACGCCGCCAACCGCAGGCTCTGCGCCTGCATCCAGCAAGTGGCCGACATGACGCTGCGCGGGGGCGACCAGCGCCGCGCCGCCACCTTCTTCCGCGATCCCGACCGCGCGCATGAAACCTGGATGTCCAAGCGCGACGGCGACGATGCCTTCTGGGAACGCTACAAGAATTTCGGCGCCACGGCCGAGGCCTATTGCGCCGGCTGACGCCTAACCGCCCTCAGCCCTGAGTTCAGCGATCAACCCGCGCGCGGCCTCCTCGATCATGTCGAGCGTGCGGTCATACTCTCCCGTATACCATGGGTCCGGCACGGCATCGCCATGTTGCGGCGCGTGGCGCAGGAACAACTCCGGCTCCACCCCGCCCTCGGGCCGCAGGGCTTGCAGGTCGCGCAGATTGGCCCGGTCCATCGCATAGATGCGGTCAAAGCGGGTGAAATCATCGCGCGTCACCTGCCGCGCCCGCAGGGGCGACAGGTCATAGCCCCGCGCCCGTGCCGCAGCGACTGCGGGCGGATGCGGCGGCTCGCCCGCATGCCAGCCGCCCGTGCCGCAACTGTCCAGCTCAAGGGTCAGCCCCTCGGCCTTAGCCAAGGCCCGCACCACGCCCTCGGCGGTGGGAGAGCGGCAGATATTGCCCAGACAGACGAAAAGGATGCGCTTTGCCATGCCCCAAGGGATGGCAAAGCGCGGTCAGCTTGGCAAGTGTGCCCAGCTCTGCAGTTCAAACTGGCAGTTCACCCCGGCAGATCAGCCGCCCGTGCCATGGCCGCTGTGACCATGGCCACCGTGATCATGGCCATCGCCATGATCCATCATCATGCCGCCCTCGGGTTTGCGGGCATTGTCGACCGTGGCCTCGATCACCACCTCGCCCGCCGCTTCGAAGATCAGCGTCACGGGGAAGGTATCGCCATCCTTCAACTCCCGCGTCAGGCCCAAGAGCATCACATGATCACCGCCGCGCGCCAGCGCATGCATCTCGCCCGCCGGGATGGCAAAGCCTTCCTCGACATGCAGCATCTGCATCACGCCATTGGCGTCTTCCTTGTGGGTGTGCAGCTCCACCCGCTCGGCCACATCGGATGCGGCCGACAGCAGCCGGTCATCCGTCGTGCTGTTGTTGTGGATCATGAAGAAGATCGCGCCAGAGGCACCGACCTGCCCCATGCTGCGGGCATAGATGTCATGCACATGCATCCCCTCGGGATGCTCTTCCGCCGTGGCGGGAATTGACAGGAACAGGGTCGCCGCCAAGGCGGCAAGGGAAAGACGGAACGTCATGGATCAAGTCCTTGTTGGTCTGTGAAAGAAGCTCAGGCTCGCATGTCACAGAAACAAGGGCGGTCCGCGCGCTGTGGGCCTTGGCACGGCCACAGGATGGGCGTCAGGGCCAGACAACCCCGCCCGAACCTGCACCATCCGCCCCATCGGCCGCGCCACATGGGGCGCCTCGGGCGACACGCCTGCCACCAACGTCAGGCAGTCCGGGCAGTGATGCACCATCGGCATTGGGTCGCCAAAGGCGTCCAGCGTGACGACCTCTTCCACGCCCGGCGTGCCGCAGATCACGATCTGCACAGCCCCCGCCGCCCGCATATGCGCCACCGCCGCCGTGACCGAGGTCAGCGACAGGATCAGCGCAAGACAGACAGAGACAACAGCACGCAGCATCATGTGCCCCCTCTAGCGCAGCCGCAGACCACAGAAAAGAGGACCATTCGTCGCTTGGCAGAAATGCGAAAGGCCCCGCTGCGACGCACGCAGCGGGGCCTTTCGGAAACGGCGTCAGGGATCAGGCGGCAGCCTGAGCCTTGGCAATCTCTTTCTTGATCTTCAGCGCGGTGGGCGACAGTTCGTCATCCTTGGCCTTGGCGAGGAAGGCATCCAAGCCGCCGCGATGGTCAACCGACCGCAGGCCAGCCGCCGAAATGCGCAGCTTGAACGACTGCCCAAGCACGTCCGAGATCAGCGTGACCTCGTTCAGGTTCGGCAGGAAGCGGCGACGCGACTTGTTGTTCGCGTGGCTCACGGTGTTGCCGGTCATCGGGCCCTTGCCCGTCAGTTCGCAGACGCGCGACATCGTCGTGTTCCTTCGTGTGTAAAATAGACATCTCCCGAGTCACCCCGGGTGTCCGAATTCGATTTGGGGCGTGTAAGGGCAAAGCCTGCCCCCGTCAAGCGACCCCGAACAGGGGTTCCGTCTCCGGGCATGATTTTTCGCAGGAAAATCGTAGGCCCGGACAACGATTTTCCTGCGAAAAATCAGTCCGGGCCCCGCCAACCCCGCTCAGCGACTCACTCCAGCCCGCGCAGCATCTCGGCAGCCGCGGCCTCCGGCGTCAGCAGCCCCGCCTCGACCTTGCCACCCAGATCGGCGAGCCGCCCCCGCGCCGGACCCTGCGCCAGCACAGCCAGCAGGCCCTGCCGCACCTCTTCTTCAAACCAGTGCCGCGCCTGCGCCGCGCGCCGCGCGTCCCAATGCCCGTGGCCACGCCGCCAATCCGCCAGCGCCTGCATCTCGGCCCATGCCGCCTCCAGCCCCTCCACCGCGAGGGCCGAGACCGGCATCGCCTTGGGAAACCCCTCCGGGTCCTGCGGGCGGCGGCGCAGCAAGCGCAGCGCGCCCGCGTAATCCGCCATGGTCCGCAGCGCGGCGGGCCGCAAGTCGCCATCCGCCTTGTTCACAAGGATCAGGTCAGCCATCTCCATGATCCCGCGCTTCACCCCCTGCAACTCATCCCCGCCCGCTGGGGCCAGCAATAACAGGAACAGATCGCAGATCTCGGCCACCACCGTCTCCGACTGCCCCACCCCCACCGTCTCGATCAGCACGATGTCGAACCCCGCCGCCTCGCACAAAGCCACCGCCTCACGCGAGCGGCGCGCCACGCCGCCCATCTGCGCTTGGCTGGGTGACGGGCGGATGAAGGCGCGCGGATCGCGGGTCAGCTGTTCCATCCGCGTCTTGTCGCCCAGGATCGACCCGCCCGAACGGGCCGAGCTTGGGTCCACCGCTAGCACCGCCACCCGTTTGCCCTGCCCCGTCAGCATCAGGCCGAAACTTTCGATGAAGGTGGATTTCCCCACCCCCGGCGTGCCCGACAGGCCCAGCCGCAGCGCCTGCCGCCCCGCCGCCGCTTGCCCCGGCATCCGCAGCCGCGCCAGCAGGTCCAGCGCCTGCGCCCGGTGATCGGCCCGCCCGCTTTCCACCAGCGTGATCGCCCGCGCCAGCGCCCGGCGGTCCCCCGCCGCCACGCCCGCCGCCAGCGCCGCGATGTCGTTCTCCCTGCCGGCCATGCCGTCCCCCGGATCAACCCACTTGGCCCCCGCCTGTCATATGAAATTCACGCAACGGTGGGGCACCGGGCCTTTTGTGCCCGACCCGCGCAGGTTATGCCAGTGCTGCAACCGGCGGCGGCGCGATTCCGGCTCCGCCCCACCCCGCCCCCGAGGCCGCCGCTCATGCAGACGACCGCCCGCCCTCTTGGCCGCCCCGTTGCCCGCCGCCCCTCGGCCTGCCTCCCGGCGCTGGCCATCCGTCTTGTCGCCCTCATGGCGCTGGCCCTTGCCGCCCCGCCGCCCGCAACGGCGCAGACGGTGCAGACGGTGCAGGAAAGCGGCCAGTTCGATCTGTTGGTGGCGGGCATCTCTGCCGCCAAGATGGACTTTTCCGCCACCCAGCAGGGCGACAGCTACACCGTGACCGCAGGCTTTGCCTCGACCGGCCTCTTGGCCCTGATGCGCCGCGTGCAGTTCACGGCCCGCGCCGAAGGGGCGATTGAAAACGGCCTTCCCCGCCCCGCCCGATACGAGGCACGGGCCGAGGCAGGCCGCCGCTCCGGCGAAATGGTGATGGACTATGCGGATGGCACCCCGCAGGTGCGCATCGACCAGCCACCCCGCGAACCGGCCGACTGGCAGATCAACGCCGCCACGCAGGGCGGCACCGTCGATCCGATCAGCGCGCTCTTCCTCACCCTGCGCGACGTGGCACCGGGGGCGGAATGCAACCGCCGCTTCCGCATGTTCGATGGCCGCCGCGCCACAGAACTGACCGTCGGCCCCTCCCGCCCCACTGAGGACGGCGCGCTCACCTGCACCGGCGAATACCGCCGCATCGCGGGCTACCCGCCCGAGGATATGGAGGAACGGACGCGCTTTCCCTTCACCCTCACCCTTATGCCCACAACGGATGGCACCCTCCGCGTGACCGAGGTGGAAATGGACAGCCTCATCGGCAAGGCCCGCCTGATCCGCCGCTGATCCCTCTGCACGAGCCTCTGGCCCAAAACCCCCGCCCCCGCGATAAGGGGCCATGACCGACTCGCCCCCCCTGCCCATCGACGATGCCCTGCCCGCCCTGCGCGCCGCCTTGGCCGCACGCGGCATGGCGGTGCTGCAGGCCCCCCCCGGCGCGGGCAAGACAACCCGCGTGCCGCTGGACCTGCTGACCGCCGGTCTGGTCACGGGCCGCATCCTGATGCTGGAACCCCGCCGCCTCGCCGCCCGCGCCGCAGCCGAGCGCATGGCGGAAACGCTGGGTGAAGCCGTGGGCCAGACCGTCGGCTACCGCATGCGGGGCGAGGCGAAGGTGAGCCGCGAGACCCGGATCGAGGTGGTCACCGAAGGCATCCTCACCCGCATGATCCAGTCCGACCCCGGCCTTGATGGCATCGGCGCAGTGATCTTTGACGAATTCCACGAACGCAGCCTGAACGCCGATCTGGGCCTTGCGCTCTGCCTCGAAATCCGCAGCGCCCTGCGCGAAGACCTTATCCTTCTGGTCATGTCCGCCACGCTCGACGCCGCCCCCGTCGCCCGCCTGATGGGCGATGCACCCATGGTCACATCCGAGGGCCGCGCCTTCCCAGTGGAAACCCGCTGGCTGCCCCGCCCCCCCGATGCCTCACTCCGGTATGAGGCCGCGATGGCCAACCTCATCCAGCAGGCATGGGAGGAAACGGATCACGGCGGCATCCTCGCCTTCCTACCCGGCGAAGGCGAGATCCGCCGCGTGGAATCCGCCCTAACCCCCCGCCTGCCCCCCGGCATGGTGATCCGCCCCCTCTTCGGGGCGATGGATTTCGCCGCCCAGCGCGCGGCATTGGCCCCGGTCACGGGCCGCAAGATCGTTCTCGCCACCTCCATCGCCGAAACCTCGCTCACCATCCCCGATATCCGCGTGGTGGTGGATGGCGGCCGCGCCCGCCGCGCGCGCTTCGATGCCCCCTCCGGCATGTCGCGCCTTGTCACCGAACGCGTGACAAAGGCCGAGGCGGAACAGCGCCGGGGCCGCGCGGGCCGCGTGGCGCCCGGCACCTGCTACCGCCTCTGGACCAAGGGCGAAGAAGGCGGCCTCGCCGCCTTCCCCCCGGCAGAGATCGAGGCCGCAGACCTCACCCCCCTCGCCCTTGAACTGGCCCTCTGGGGCGGGGCCGATCTGCCCTTTCTCACCCCCCCGCATCCCGGCGTGCTGGCCGAGGCGCAATCCCTGCTGGCCGATCTCGGCGCGCTCGATGCGGCGGGCCGCATCACCGACCATGGCAAGCGGCTGGCCACCCTGCCCCTGCACCCGCGCCTTGGCCATATGCTGGCCATCGCAGGCCCCGCCGCCGCACCCTTGGCCGCGCTGCTGGCCGAACGCGATCCCCTGCGCGGCGACCCGCCCGATCTGACCGCCCGCCTCAAGGCCATCGACCGCCCGCCCGCCCACGCCCACCGCCCCACCATCGACCGCATCCGGGATGAAGCAAAGCGCCTCTCCCGCGCGATCCCGACAGGCACGCCAGACGGCCTCTCGCCCGCCCAGATGGCCGCGCTGGCCTACCCTGACCGCATCGGTCTGCGCCGCAAGGGCGACGCGC
Source organism: Rhodobacter sp. (assembly GCA_013824045.1). Lineage (GTDB taxonomy): Bacteria > Pseudomonadota > Alphaproteobacteria > Rhodobacterales > Rhodobacteraceae > Paragemmobacter. The sequence goes on from PNND01000451.1 coordinate 6,470, forward strand.
CCCGCTGGGTCTTGTCAGGCGGCAAGGGCGCGGCCATGGCAGCAGGCCTGCCCTTGTCCGGCGCACGGCTGATCGTCGCCACCGATCTGGACGGCGACCCGCGCGAGGCGACCATCCGGCAGGCCATCGCCATATCCGAGGCCGAATTGCGCGCCCTTTTCGCCGACCGCATCCGATGGCATGACCTCTGCGAATGGTCGCGGCGCGAAGGCCGCGTGCTGGCCCGCCGTCAGGAGAAACTGGGCGCGCTGGTACTGGACGATCGCATCTGGCCCGACGCCCCGCCCGAGGCGATGGCCCGCGCCGCGCTGGACGGCATCCGCCAGCTTGGCCTGCCCTGGACCCCCGCCGCCCGCCGCCTGCGCGCCCGCGTGGAACTGGCACGCGGCGATGGGAGCGACTTCCCCGACATGACCGACACCGCCCTTCTCTCCTCGCTGGAAGACTGGCTCCTCCCCCATCTGGGCCGCGCCAGAACCGAGGCCGACCTGCGCGCTTTCGACACGACGAACGCGCTCAAGGCCATGCTGAATTGGGATCAGACCCAGCGCCTCGATACGCTGGTGCCCGCCCATTTCGACACCCCCCTCGGCCGCCACGTGCCGATTGATTACGACGGGGAAGCCCCGGCGATCGAGGTGCGGCTGCAGGAAATGTTCGGCGTCACGCGCCACCCGGTCGTGGGTGCGGCGCGGCTGCCGCTCCGCATCACGCTTCTCTCGCCCGGTCAGCGCCCGGTGCAGGTGACGATGGACCTGCCCCGCTTCTGGGCCACCTCTTACGCCGATGTCCGCAAAGACATGCGCGGCCAATACCCGCGCCACCCCTGGCCCGAAGACCCGACCGAGGCCGAACCCACCCTGCGCGCCAAACCGCGCGGCACCTGATCCCACGATTTTTCTGCGAAAAATCAGGATCAGATCCTTCTGCAAAGGATCGGCCCTTCTGAAATTTCGCAGAAATTTCGTGGGGCGCGCGCAACAGGACCGGGACAAGCCGGAAACGCGCTGTAACGAAACGTCAACATGAACCCCTTCCGCCCGGCCTGCCGCTCGCCTATGCAACAAGCCGACCTGTCCGGAGCGCTCTTGATGACCGACCTGCACCTTACCCGCCGTGGCCGCTGGGCAGTGTCGGCCATGTTCCTCGCCAATGGCTTCATCATGGGCGCCTGGGCGCCGCAGATCCCGCTGCTGCTGCCCCGCCATCAGATCACCGAGGCGACGCTGGGCCTGCTCATCCTTGTCCTCGGCCTTGGCGCCATCAGCGCCATGCTCTTCTCGGGCCGCCTGATCGAGATCTTCGGCGCGCGCCGCGTGCTGCGCGTCTTTGCCCTGTCCATCCTGCCCGCCTTGCCGCTGGTCGTCTTTGCCCCGAACCTGATGCTGCTGATCCCGGCCATGGCCCTGTTCGGTGCCACGCTCGGCTCAATGGATGTGGTGATGAATGCCCACGCGGTCGAGGTGGAACGCAGGCTGGGCCGCGCGGTGATGTCCTCGCTGCACGGGTTCTGGAGCGTGGGCGGCTTTCTGGGTGGTGCAGGCGGCGGGCTCTTGCTGGCGCAACTGGGGGCCGAGGGGCAGGCGCTCTGGGCCGCAGGGATGGCCGGGCTGGCCGTGCTCGTGGCGATGCCCTTCCTTGCGCCGGATGACCCCCGCCCCATCCTCGCCCCCGGGGTCAAACCCGAACGGGCGCGCCTTCTGCCGCGTGCGGCCTCGGTCTGGATTCTCGGCCTGCTGGCGCTCTTCTGCATGGTGCCCGAAGGTGCGGTGCTGGACTGGGCCGCGCTTTATGTGCGGCAGGAACTGGGGGCCGAAATCGCGCGCTCGGGCCTCGCCTTCG
>PNND01000093.1 GCA_013824045.1 Rhodobacter sp.
GCCACCAGATCATACATCTGCTGGGCCGTGTAAGGCAGGCGCTTGATTTCGTGATGGGTGGGCATGACGGCGCCTGACTTCGCGTGACTTGGCACCGTGTAATGGTTAGACCGGGGCGGGAAATCAAGGGGTGCGGGATGACTGAGCGGCCATATGTCATAGACCAGATGATCAGCGCCAAGGCGATTGCCGCGCGGGTGGAGGCCTTGGCGGCCGAGATCACGGCGCATTATGCGGGCACCGACAAGCTGGTGGTGGTGGGGCTTTTGCGCGGGTCGTTTGTGTTCATCGCCGATCTGGTGCGCGAGATCGACCTGCCGGTGGAGGTGGATTTCCTTGAGGCCTCCTCCTATGGCGATGCCATGCATTCGAGCCGGGAAGTGCGTATCCTCAAGGACTTGCGCGGCGAGATTGCGGGGCGGGATGTGCTGGTGGTGGAGGATATCGTCGATACCGGCTTTACCCTGCATCATGTGAAGAACCTGCTTCTGAGCCGCGAGCCGAAACGGCTGGAGGTGTGCGCGCTTTTGGACAAGCCGTCGCGGCGGGAGGTGGAGATCAAGGCCACCTGGACCGGTTTCGAGATTCCCGATGAGTTTGTCGTAGGCTACGGGATTGATTTTGCGCAGCGCAATCGCAACCTTCCCTATATCGGCAAGGTGCGTTTTACGGGGTGAACGAATGAATCCGATGTGGCTGGTGCGGATGGCACGATGGGCGCGCAATCCGCCATCCCCCGAACGGGTGAAGCTGGTCTTTGGCGTGATTGCGTTGTGTTTGCTGATCTTTGGGTATGAGTGGTTCTTTGGCTGGCCCGAATGGCTGGTGCCGCAGCGGATCCAGCCCTGAGCGGATTAAATGTCCTGTCGGCAGTAGCGACTTCGTCACTGGCGGGAAGGGTCCGGACTGGGCTAGGCTTGGCCTATCCATCCGCCACATGAGGCCCTTTTCATGCGTAATCTTTCCGCCCTTGCCGTTCTTGCCCTTGGCGGCGCGACCTTCGCGTGGTGGCTGACCGGGCCTTCGCTCCTGCCTTCGGCCACCTTTGACGGGATCACGGGGGATCCGGTGCGGGGGGAGTTGGTCTTCACCGCCGCAGGCTGTGCATCCTGCCATATGGCACCGGGCGCGGAGGGGGAGGCGGAGCTCGTGCTTGCGGGGGGACAAAGCTTTCCATCGGATTTCGGAACGTTCAAGGCACCGAACATTTCGCCCTCGGATCAGGGGATCGGGGGGTGGACGGTGGCGGAGTTGGGCAATGCGCTGATGCGGGGCGTATCGCCGGAAGGGGCGCATTACTACCCTGCCCTTCCCTACACGTCCTATGCCAAGATGCAGCCGAAGGATGTGGCCGATATTCACGCCTATATGCAGGGCCTACCGCCATCGGATGTGGCGAGCGAGCCGCATGATCTGGGCTTTCCGTTCAACATCCGCCGCAGCATCGGGGTGTGGAAGCTGTTGTTCCTGAACGAGGACTGGGTGCTGAACGGTGATCTGACGCCGGAGCAGACCCGCGGGCGCGAGATCGTGGAAGCACTGGCGCATTGCGCCGAGTGCCACACGCCGCGCAATGCGCTGGGCGGGATGCATACGGCGCGCTGGATGGCGGGTGCGCCTAATCCTTCGGGTGAAGGCACCATCCCCAATATCACGCCGGCCAAGCTGACATGGTCGGAAGGCGAGATCGTCAGCTATCTGACGAGCGGCTTCACCCCAGAATATGACAGCGTGGGTGGGCATATGGTGCATGTGGTGGAAAACATGGCCAAGCTGCCCCAGAGCGACCGGCAGGCCGTGGCCGCCTATCTGAAGGCGATTCCCGCAGTCGAGTGACAGGATTTCGGGGGCGGTTCCTCATCATCTGCTTGTGATTGCAGGGAATCCCCATCCATGGTAGCTGTTTAAAAAAACAGAGCAGCATGGTGTATCCAATGAACAGGCAAATGGGCGGCGCGCTGGCGCTGCTTCTACTGGCATCGCCGCTTCCGGCCCTGTCGCAGGGGATGGATGCGCTGAGCTTTTCGGGCGATCTGGAATTCGAACATACAAGGCGCAATGGCGCGTCGGGCACGATGGTGGGGGGCGAGTTGTTCCTGCGCTATGAGGGGCCGATCGGGTTTGAGCTGGGCGCGGATATCGATCAGAATCTGGATAACGGGGATGACAATACCGTTCCCTATCTGGCGGTGACCTTCGGCTTTGGTCCCGGTGAGGTGGCGCTGGGTGCGCCGCAGCCGGTGGCGGATCAGTTGATCGACATTCCCGATTTCGCAGGCATCCGCGAATTGCAGCTGGGCATCGACCAGCGCACGACGTCGGTGGTGACGGGTTTTGCAAAATCGCTGGGCGAGCAGGTTTATGGCGCAAGGCTGACGGCCGAGACCGGGGCGCTCCGCTATGGTGCGTCGATCCACGGGGTGACGGATCAGAGCGGGGCCTTCTGGCAGGTGGCCGGGGAGTATGAGGCGCGGTCAGGCACCCAGATCGAAGGGGTGGTCGAGGGCGAAGATGGCAATCTGGGTGTCACCGTCGGGGCCAATCATCAGGCGGGCCAGTTCGACATGGGAGTCTATCTGACCAGCCAGCGGATCATTGGCGATACGGAGTCGGCGCTGGCCTATGTGGGCTATTCGGTGACCCCGTCGCTGACGGTGCGCGGGCATGTGCGGGCCGAGGATGGCACGGTCAACGGCAATGCGCTGGGGGTCGAGGCCGAGTATGGCTTTTCCAACGGGGCCTATGCGCAGTTCGGTGCGGCGGATGGGAACAACACCAGCATGACGCTGGATGCCTCGGTCGGTTTCAAGTTTTGAACGAAGATCGTGGGGTAAGGCATTGAAGGAGCTGCGTTTGCAGCCCCTTTTCGTTTGCCTCAGGCGCGGCCGAGTTTGGCGTTGCGCGCAGTCCGGAGGCGATCGAAATCATCGCCGGCGTGATAGCTGGACCGAGTGAGCGGCGTGGCGGACACCATCAGGAAACCCTTGCCATAGGCGGCGGTCTCATATGCCTTAAACTCATCCGGCGTCACGAAACTGGCGATGCGGTGGTGCTTTGGGGTGGGTTGCAGATACTGGCCGATGGTGAGGAAATCGACATCCGCCGCGCGCATGTCATCCATCACCTGCAGCACGGCCTGACGATCCTCGCCCAGACCCACCATGATGCCGGATTTGGTGAACATGCCGGGATCGAGTTCCTTCACCTTTTGCAGGAGGCGCAGCGAGTGGAAGTAGCGCGCGCCGGGGCGCACCTCGGGGTAGAGGCCGGGGACGGTTTCAAGATTATGGTTGAACACATCGGGCCGCGCCTCGACCACGGCCTCAAGTGCCGAAGGCGGGCATTTCAGAAAATCGGGTGTCAGGATTTCGATGGTCGTGCCGGGGGCGCGGTGGCGGATGGCGCGGATGGTCTGGGCGAAGTGATCGGCCCCGCCATCGGCCAGATCGTCCCGGTCTACGCTGGTGATGACAACGTGTTTCAGGCCTAACTGCTCCACCGCATGGGCCACCCGGCCCGGCTCAAAGGCATCAAGCGCCTGCGGTTTGCCGGTGGCGACGTTGCAGAAGGTGCAGCCACGGGTGCAGATTTCGCCCATGATCATCATGGTGGCATGGCCCTGTGACCAGCATTCGCCGACGTTGGGGCAGCCCGCCTCTTCACAGACGGTGACAAGCTTTTTCTCGCGCAGAATGTCGCGCGTTTTCTTGTAGCCTTCGGAGGTTGGGGCCTTGACCCGGATCCAGGACGGTTTCTTCGGCTGGTCATTGTCGGGGCGATGCGCCTTTTCGGGGTGGCGCTGGTCGGGCAGTTTCAGGTCGCGCAACGGGTGATCCTCCCTCGGGGCGTTGGGAAGACATAAGCCTTTGAGCGCCTTGAAGCAACGTCACGTGGTGACGCGGGGGCTTGCACCGGCTGCAAGGGTCAGGGATTTGCGCTATGTCAAGGCCGCGCGAGGGTTGCTGTCGCAGTCTGGCCGCGACTTGAACAGGAATCAGCGGATGACGATTGCGGAACTGAGCCTTGCCCTGATGGTGCTGTTGCTGACGCCGGGGCCAACAAACACGCTGATGCTGATGGCAGGAGCGGAGCGGGGTTGGCTAAGGTCGCTTTGGCTGATCCCGGTCGAGGTGGCCGCCTATCTGGCGGTGATCGTTCCGCTGGCGCTGCTGGCGCAGGGATTGGCGGAACAGATGGGGGTGTTGCGCCCGGTTGTGGCTGTGCTGGCGGGACTTTGGGTGCTTTATCTGGCGTTTCGGATGTGGCGGATAGAACCGATGGCCGGGCAAGAGACGACGGTGACGCGCAGGCGGCTGGCCCTGACGACATTCCTTAACCCCAAGGGGCTGATCATGGGGCTGGTCTTGCTGCCCGCCGCAGGGGCGACGGGAGCGGCATTTGCGGTGCTGGTTGTGGCGATCATTGTCGTCGCTGCCTTCTGGGCGGGGCTTGGCGGGGCGATGCCGGGGGCCGGGGCCGGGGCCGCCATCCCGGCGCTGTGGCGGCGGGTGGCGGCGGTTTGGCTGGCCGGGCTTTCAGTCATGATCGTGGCCGGGGGGATCGGGGCCTAGGGACTGGTGCCGTTGGTCAACCGATCATCGGCCGCCCTGCCCTTTCCTCATAATGCCGCTTCAACCGTTGCAACGCGATGCGCAGGACGATCTTGCCGGACCGGGCGGCCCAGCCCATGTGGCGTTCGGTCGTTTCGATCCCTTCCAGAAAACAGCACACACGCAGCACGACGTCGCCCAGACCGGGGCCAAGATCACGCAGAGCCTCGGCCACGCGGTCGCGGGCGGCGGTGGGTCCTTCAGCCGGGCCGGACGACGCAAAGCCGCCACGATCCGATCCCGTCAGGAAGCGATCCCAGTTCTGGGCCACGCGGGGGCCCATCTGCGCCAGTTCGAAATCTTCGCGCATGCGTTCCGCCACGCGGACGAGATCGGCTTCCAGATAGGGCTTGCCATCCCGGTCCAGCTTGCGCCCCAAAGCGCTGACTGGGCTTTCTGCCGCGTTGTAACGGATGCGGCGGCGGCCTTCCGGGGTTTCCGCTTCACGCTCGGCCATATCGCGGTGCTGGGCGGCATAGATGAATTGCGCCTCGCGCACGCCGCCCGCGCGCATCTCGTCTTCGGCCAGAAGCCGGCGCAGGGCGGCACGGCCGGACTGGGTGATGCGATAGGCGGACACGCGGCCCGGCGCGGCACAGGCGATCCAGTCTTTCAACGCGAAAGCCTGAGCCACGGCCCGGTCGAGCGTGCAGAGCCGGGCCTGCGCGCCACCCGGTTGTTCACGAAGGACCACGGCGCGGTCAAGATCAGCGGAAACGGCGAGGACAGCCTCGGGTTCGGCCAAGCGCCGCAGGACGCGGCGCGCCTCGGCAGCAAGGGTGGCGGCATCCTGCGGGAGGGTTTCGGTGCGGGAATGGGCGGTCATGGCGTCCTCTGGTGTTGGGGACATTCCATCCTGGGCCTGTTGCGAAGCGCGGCGCAGACTGTCGAGCGCGGCATCAACCAGCGGGTCATCGCGCCGGGTTTCGCAGTGACGGACCTGCCGCATCACGGTTGAGGCAGCGATGCCGTTGCGCCGGGCAAGTTCGCGCAGAGTCAGGCCGCTTGCCGTGTGGTCAAGGTAGTGACGCACGGCAAGTGGCAGCCAATGGGGAAGGTGCTGGCAGGGGGAGGGGAACGTCGGGTTTTGCATTTTGGTCCTGTTGACGCCCTCTGGATGTTTACGATCCGTTAGCACAACCCAAGCTTGTTTTGGTTAGCAGATCGTTAACAAAATGGCGCAAGTCCGATGATCATCCCCAAACTGTCAACAGAACTGTACACCGGCGCGCGCTGTTTCGGGGTTGAACGCAACGGGCGCCTGACAGGCCCTAGGCTGCGGCAGTGCTCTTGTGGAGGTTGCCATGTGCCCGATTCCCGCCCTTGCCTGCAGCGAAACGAACGACCCGGTATCCCCGGAGCATGGCGTGCAGGATGGCCCCGGCCTGCGCCGCCCGCGCCTGCTGATGTCGGCTGCAAGGCATGGGATGGTTGACTATCGCCGCGCCCGGGATTTGCTGCGGCTGTTGGGTTATTGCCCCAACGCCGCGGTGGCGGTGGCGGATCTGGCCGAAATGGAAGCCGCAACCGAGGCGGCCCGCCGTGCGGGCAGCCCGTCATGGTCATGCACGCGGCATGTGGAGGTGCTGATCGCGCTTATGGCCGAACGCGCGCTGGCAGGCGGATGAGGCGGGCCCGCGCGGATAGCGCGGGCCCCCTACTTCAGATGAAGGCGTCAGGCATGGAGGCCTTTTTCCGCGCGACATAGTCATCGAGCGCCTCGCGGATGCCCGCATCCAATGCGGGCTGCTGGTAATCGTTCAGCTGCTTCTTCACGCGCTCGCTGGCGAGTTGCATCGTATCGCGCGCGCCTTCCTCGGCCCATGTCTCAAAGGGCTTGTAGTCGAACAGGTCAGACCGCCAGAACGCCGATTTGAAATTGGCCTGCGTGTGTTCGCAGCCAAGGTAGTGGCCGCCGGGGCCGACCTCACGGATGGCGTCCATGCCTTGGCCGTTCTGATCCATGAAGATGCCCTGGGCCAGATGGTGGAGCGTTCCCAGCTGATCGGCGTCCATCACGTATTTCTCGTAAGACGACACAAGGCCGCCTTCCAGCCAACCGCAGGCGTGAAGCATGAAGTTCACACCGGCCAGCAGCGCCATGTTCAGGCTGTTGGCGGTTTCATACGCGGCCTGAGCATCGGGCAGTTTTGAGCCGCAGAAGGACCCGCCCGAGCGGTAAGGAAGGCCCAGACGACGGGCAAGCTGGCCTGCGCCATAGGTGATATGCGCGGCCTCGGGTGTGCCGAAGGTGGGGGCGCCGGAGTTCATGTCGATCGAGGTCACGAAAGCACCGAAGATGACCGGGGCGCCGGGGCGGACAAGCTGGCTGTAGGCGACGCCTGCCAGCACCTCGGCCAGAACCTGCGTCAGGGTGCCAGCGACGGTGACCGGGGCCATGGCACCGCCCACGATGAAGGGGCTGATGATCGCGGCCTGATTGGCGCGGGCATACACTTCCAGCGCGCCCATCATGATGCCGTCAAAGGTGAGGGGGCTGTTGATGTTGATCAGGCTGGTCATCACCGTGTTCTGATCGACGAAATCCGAGCCGAACAGGATCTTGGACATCTCAACCGAGTCTTCGGCCCGGCTCGGTTCGGTGACCGACCCCATGTAGGGTTTGTCGGACAGCACCATATGAGCGTGCAGCATATCAAGGTGGCGCTTGTTCACCGCGATGTCTGTGGGTTCACAGACCGTGCCGCCGGAATGGTGCAGCCATTTGGACATGTAGCCCAGTTTCACGAAATTCTGGAAATCCGCGATGGTCGCATAGCGGCGGCCACCTTCCATGTCGCGCACGAAGGGCGGGCCATAGACCGGGGCCAGAACCAGATTGCGACCGCCCACTTCGACATTGCGGTCCGGGTTGCGGGCGTGCTGGGTGAATTCGCGCGGCGCGGTGGAGCACAGCCTGCGGGCAAGGCCGCGCGGGATGCGGACGCGTTCGCCCTGCACATCTGCGCCGGCATGCTTCCAGCGCAGCAGTGCCTCGGGGTTCTCGACGAAGTTCACGCCGATTTCTTCCAGCACGGTTTCGGCGTTCCATTCGATGATCTGAAGCGCTTCTTCGTTCAGGATCTCGAAGTTCGGGATATTGCGCTGGATGAACTTTGCGCTCTCAAGGCTGACGGCTGTGCGTTCCGCACGCCGCGCCGACCCGCCGCCACCCCGTGCCCTGCGCCCTGCCCCGGCCACTGCAAGATCTGCGTCGCTCATCGCTTTCTCCATCGCTGTCACCGCCCGCGAAGGGCGCGTATTTTGCCCGCTTATGCGCCCAAACGGCCCTTGCCCCGCCCCCGAATGCGGCGCTTGGCGCGCAAAAACGACATCGCGGCGGAACAGAAGCGACGTGATGCCGCTTCATCTTGGCAAAAATACTCTGGGGGTCCGGGGGCAAGGCCCCCGGGGCAAACCGCAAGCGCCCTCTTGCGAAAATCGGGCGCAACGGCTACGCGGGCGCATGACCCAGATCGCCCCCAATTCCGCCGCCGCCATCGCGCATGACCGCCTTCTGATCATCGACTTTGGCAGTCAGGTGACACAGTTGATCGCGCGCCGCCTGCGCGAATTGAACGTCTATTGCGAGATCCAT
>PNND01000073.1 GCA_013824045.1 Rhodobacter sp.
CTGATCGGATCGCCATAACCCCCATTGATCAACAGGTTGAAGATCGACTCCCGCACCCGGTCCGAGGTCGGGCGCAGATGCGCCTGCGCATCCCCCGCGCCCACTGGCGCAAGATGCAACCCCCGGAACTGGCCGCCGATGATTCTCATCCTTTCAGCAGTGCCTTCAACTCGGTCCCGGGGTCCGCCACCACCGCCGGATCGGGAGATTTCCCCATCTCGATCAACCGTTTGCCCACCATATAAGCGCGGCTGTCATTCATCGCATCCACCGCCAGCAGGTCATCCCCCCGGAAATACCAGAACGACACCGCCGCGCCCTCACCCGGGCGCGTCACGATCCGGTCATAGCCCGTATTCAGCCCCGCGATCTGCAGCTTGCAGTCATACTGATCCGACCAGAACCACGGCTTGGCGTCATAAGCCACGGCCCCGCCAAGGATATTCTCTGCCACCACCTCGGCCTGATCAATCGCATTGCCCACCGATTCCAGCCGCAACCGCCCGCCCTTCCACGGGAACGACGCGCAATCCCCCGCCGCCCAGACATGCGGCACCGATGTCCGCCCCAGCGCATCCGTCGCAATCCCGTTGTCGGTCACGATCCCCGCCGCCTCGGCCAAGCCCGTGGCAGGCACGATCCCCACCCCCGCAATCACGAAATCCGCCGCCAACTCCCGCCCGTCCGACAGACGCACGCCCGACACCCGCCCCTCACCCAAAAGCCGCTCCAGCCCGGTGGACTCCAGTATCTTCACCCCATGCGCCCCATGCAGCGCGCGGAAGTAATCCGATGTCTCCGGTGCCGCCACCCGCTGCAATATCCGCGACGCCATCTCCAGCACCGTCACATCCAGCCCCAGCTTGGCCGCAACCGCCGCCGCCTCCAGCCCGATATAGCCGCCCCCCACGATCACCAGCCGCCGCCCGGCCAAGAACTCGCCCCGCATCGCATCCACATCGGCCAGCGTCCGCACGGTATAGACCCCCGCCAGATCGCCCCCGATCGCCGCAGGCAACCGGCGCGGCACCGATCCCGTGGTCAGCACCAAATCGTCATAGGGGATCGCTTCGCCCCCCACCGTCACCACCCGCGCGGCCGTATCCAACGCCTCGGCCCGCCGCCCCAACCGCAGCGTAATCCGCTGATCCGCATAGAAATCCGCCGATCGCAGCCAGAGCCGCTCCTCCTCCATCTCGCCCATCAGATAGGCCTTCGACAAAGGCGGCCGTTGATAGGGCGGCGCGGGTTCCTCGCCGATGATCGTCACGGCCCCGTCGAACCCCAGCGCGCGCAGCTTCGCCGCACAGGCCGCCCCGGCCTGCCCCGCCCCCACGATCACCACATGCGCCATGCCAGTCCTCCCGCCGTCCAAAGGCCAAATCTCTCTGGCCGAATTCAGGGCCGGACCCTATATCCCTGCCTTATTGGAACGCAACGCGAAGAGGGACGAGATATGACGATTTCCGTAGGCCAGACGCTGCCCGATGCCACCCTGATCCGGATGGGCGATGCCGGGGCCGAGGCTGTTTCCGTGAAAGACGCCGCCAAGGGCCGCAAGGTCGTGATCTTCGCGGTCCCGGGTGCTTTTACCCCCACCTGCCATTCCGCCCATGTGCCCAGCTTCATCCGCACCAAGGACGGCTTCGCCGCCAAGGGCGTCGATGAAATCATCTGTGTCTCGGTCAACGATCCCTTCGTGATGAAGGCCTGGGGCGAAGCCACGGGCGCCGCCAATGCCGGCATCTCCATGCTGGCCGACGCCGACTCCAGCTTCACCAAAGCCATGGGCCTTGCCTTCGACGCCCCCCCCGTGGGCCTGCTCGCCCGGTCAAAGCGCTATGCGCTTTATGCCGAGGATGGCGTGGTCAAGGCCCTCCACCTCGAGGAAAGCCCCGGCGCCTGCGAAATCTCCGCCGGGGAATCGCTGCTCAAGGCGATCTGACAGCGGCGACGGGCCACGCATGGAAATTGGTAAGTTTTCCTTGCCAATTTCCGGCTTCCGTGCAAAGAGGCGGCAGATGGCAGGGGGGTCCACATGTCTGATGTCGTTCTCACACAGGCCCGCATCGTGGCCCGCCTTACCGGAACTCTGCCGGATGGCGGCTACGAAGAGGACACACCTATCTACGCCGTCGATAGGCCAGACCTCTTCCATCCCGCCGATGCCCCCATCCCCCGGCGCGAAGAGATCGACATCGGCGGCAAACTTGCCTTCGTGATCGAAGATGTCCTCACCCGCGCCGAAGCCGGCCGCCTGATCGAGGTGACGGAGTCGCTCGGCTTCCGCCATGCTGCCCCCGGTATCAACACGCCCCCCGGCATGCGCCGCAACAAGACCGTCCATTGGATAGCGCCCGCCGCCGCGATGGCCGAGCTTTTCCGCCGCATCGCGCCCCTCCTGCCGCAGGAACTGGATGGCCGCCGCCTTTCGCCAGTCCTCAGCCACCGGATCAACACCTATCGCTATGACAAGGGCGATGAATTCAACCTGCATATCGACGGGGATTGGCCGGGCTTCGGCCTGACACCCGATGGCGCGCGGATGATGCAATGGTCGGGCACCCATTCGATGCTGACCATGCTGCTCTACCTCAACGGCGCCGAGGACGGGCTACAAGGTGGGGCCACCACCCTCTATGACCAAGGCGAACTCCGCGCCTCGGTCACGCCCAAGACAGGCCGCGCCCTCTTCTTCCGCCATGGCTCGAACCGAGACACGGTCCTTCACGCGGGCGAAACGCTGCTGGGCGGCGTGCCGAAATACGTGGCCCGCGTCAATGTGATGTACGACCTCTGACCGCGCCGCCGCACCCGCCGCTGACCCCAGTCAACCCAAGGCGCGCAGCATGCCCCGAAACCCCGCCGCAGGTTCCCCTGCCATGCCCAGCGCGGTCTGCCCCTGCTGCGCCGCCAAAACCCGCTCCACCAGCATCCGGCCCAGCGCATAGCCGGTTCCGTCTGGCAGATCGGCCTCTCCGAAGAACCACGCCTCATGGTCGTAATCGGTATCGTCAAAGGCCGCATCCGCGCGCAGGCACAGCGCCCGCAGGTCAACACCTTCCGGCATGACCTCCCAAGGTTCCGGCGGGCAATCCATCATCTCATGCACAAAAACCTGCGCCAGTCCTTCGGACACCAGCGCTTCGCCCAAGCTGGAGCCATAGCCCGGCCCATCCCAGCGCAGCACATGGTGGAATTCGTGATAGACCGCCCGAAGCATGTCCTCGCGCAGGTCGCCCATCGCCTCTTGTGTCAGGTCAATCCCGAACTCCATCCGGCCCGGCCCATAAGACGCCCCCGTGACACGCAACTCCGGCGGCATCGGATCATCCGCCGCCCGGATTACGACATCCACATCCACCGCTGTGGCAACCCTGCCCAGTCGCGCCTCGGCCTCGGCCAGCGCGGCCCGCACCTCCGACTCAACAGCTGAAAGCCGCCCCCGCGCATTCAGCAGATGCAAGGACCAGCCCATGGATGCCCCCTTGATTGCGTCCTGCACCCCATCTTGGAGTGTGCGACGCAGCCGTCAACGCCTCACTCCCCCCCGTGACAGAACCACCCCCCCGTCACATCGCCACCATGGGCAAAAAACAGCCACAACCGCTCTCCTCCCTCCGTCTCCACCCGCCAGTAGTCCCTTGGCCCGGATCGCCAGTCGGGATCATCCAGCCACCATTCCGGGGCAATTCGCTCCGGCCCCACCGCCATCCGCGTCACCAGATCGCGCCGCCGCCAGCGGAACCGCGCGGGGGGCGTCGGGTCGTCCTCGGGCGCGCCCACCGGTTCGGGCCGGAACAGCCGCAGGGGCCGCGCCCCCCGCCGGGGCCATTCCCCGACAAAGGCCTCGGACCACGCCGCCGCCAGCACCTGCGCCCCCTTCTCCGGCAGATGGCTTTCGCCCGGATGGAACCGCGTCACGGCCTCGGTCCCCAGCCGCACGCCCAGCTTGCCCAACAGATCATCCATCGCCCCGTCCCGCGCCAGCGTCGCGGCAGCCTCCCCCACCGGCCCGCGATGCTGCAGGGGCGAGATCGCCTCAACCTCCACCGCCTCCAGCCGCAGCATGTCGATCCCGAAGCCCGCATCCAGCTCGCCCAGCTTCATCCACAGAAGGGGCCGGATCCGATCCACCCGGTCTGACGCGCGGGCCAGCCCCACCTCGGCCACCTCCACCCGCCCGTCGCTGCGAAAGGCCTGCAAGCGTATCCGCCGCGCGCCCCGCCCCTGCCGCGCCAGCCGCGCGCAGAGCACCGGCAACAGCCGGTCCACCGCCGCCTCCACATCCGAGAGCAGCCCGATGGGATCGGGCAGGCTGATCCGCGCCGCAAAATGCAGGGGCGCGCCCGCAGGCGTCACCGGCTCGGATTCCAGCCCCAGCGCCTGATCCAGCCGCTTCAAGACCGCCGCCCCGAACCGCCGCGCCAGCGCGGCGCGCGGCAGCACGGCGATGTCGTCGATCCGGCGCAGGCCCAGCCGCACCAGCCCCTCCACCGCGTCAGGCTCCAGCCGCAGCGCCGCCACCGGCAGCGCCCCCAGCGCCTGCCGCATCTTCCCCTCGGGCGCGATCACCCCGCGCGGGCCTGCATCCCCCAAAGCCCCCGCCACCGGCAGACTGCCCCCCTTCTCCCACCCCCGCCGCTTGGCCGCCCGCGACCGCGTCGCATGGGCCTCCTGCTGGATGGCATCGCCGCTGCGCGCCACCTGCACCCCGCGTCCCGCATGGCGCGACAGCGCCCATGCCGCGCCCGGCGTATCGGCAATCGCGGCGCGCAGGCTCAGCCCCAGCGCCTCACATTCCGCCTCCACCTGCGCCAGAAGCGCGGCCTCGCCGCCGAACAGATGCGCGCATCCCGTCAGGTCCACCACCAACCCTGCCGGCGGTTCTTCCGCGACCCAAGGCGAAAACTTTCCCGCCCAGCGGCGCAGCCCGGTCAGAAACGCCCCCTCGGCCACCGGATCGGCAGGCACCGTCACCAGCGTGGGGCACATCGCCGTGGCATCGCGCAGCGGCTGGCCCAAGGCCAAGCCCGCCGCCTCTGCCGCCGCTGACAGCGACACGATCACCTGCGCCCCGCCCCGATCCCCCACCACCGCCAGCGGCCCGGCCAAGCCCGCCGCCCCACCCCGCGCATGGCGCAGCACCCGCTCGGCCGCCAGCCGCGGGAACCACAGCGAAAGAATGCGACGGCGACTCGGTTCCACAGCAAATGTTCCTTCTTTGTTCCGTAAATTGGCAAAGAACGGGCACAAGTCCAGCCGCAAATGGCAACTTTCTGTGAATTGCGGGACTTGCCCCATCAACACCGTGACAACGTCACTTCCCTGCGTCATTCTGCCCCATACAGTGACAGAACATTTCCAGTAGGAGCCAAACGAATGAAATTTACAGCCAAAGCCCTCGTCGCGGGCCTGATGATGGTGGCAGGCGTCGCCATCGCCGCCGAAGCGACCGATCCCACGGTCAAGGCCCGGCAAGAGCTGATGGATACGATCGGCATGAACACCGGTATCCTTGGCAAGATGGCCGGGGGCGAAACCACTTTCGACGCCGAAGCCGCCGAAGCCGCCAAAACCGCCCTCGCCACAGCAGCGGGCGAAATCGCGGCCAAGTTCGAACCGCAGGCCAATGATCCGAAATCCACCGCCAAGGCGGATATCTGGACCAACTGGGAAGATTACCTGAAAAAAGCCGATGCCCTGAAGGCAGCCGCCGAAGGCATGGACGCCACCACCGTCGAAGGTGTGCAGGCCGGCATGGGCGGCATCGGCGGGTCGTGCAAGGATTGCCACACCGCCTATCGCATCCCCAGCTGATCTGTCCGCATCCCGCAAAGCAAAAGGCCCCCGCATCCGCTGCGGGGGCCTTCTTTCATTGCGCCGCCATCACCCGCAATTGACGCGCGTGATACGACCCGTCCGATCCACCTCGAAATTCAGCCGATCCGCGCTGTAATCCATCGTCACCGCCGTGTCGGGATAGATCACCCGCACCGGCTTGTTGAAGCGCATCCTGTCCAACTCGCTGGCAGGCGCGCCCACCAGATATTGCAGGTCCAGCGCCCCGCACTGGTTCACGCCGCCCGGCACCGGGCCGGGATCACCCGGAAAAGGCTCTGACACCGGAACGCAGGCCGCTGCCGCCAGCGCAAAGCCAAGCCCTGCCACCATCCTTGCAAGTTTCTGCATCGTCTTTCTCCTGTCAGGCCCCCATCGGGACGGATGGTCACGCCACCCCCGTCCACCCTTCCCGCACGCAGGTGCCAAGGCAAGCCCGCTGCCGCGAACCGGCGAACACCCGCCGTTTCCCGCGTTGCAATTCGCCCCGCTTTCCCCCAGCCTGCACCCAAATCACTGCCAAATACCTGAACGTGGAGAATTTGATGCGTACCCGCGCCGCCGTCGCCCTTGCCCCCGGCAAACCGCTCGAAGTCATGGACGTCAACCTCGAAGACCCGAAGGAAGGCGAGGTGCTGATCGAGATAAAGGCCACCGGCATCTGCCACACCGACGAATTCACCCTGTCAGGTGCCGATCCCGAAGGCCTGTTTCCCGCCATCCTCGGCCATGAAGGCGCGGGCGTGGTCATCAAATGCGGCCCCGGTGTAAAATCCTTGAAACCCGGCGATCACGTCATCCCGCTCTACACGCCCGAATGCCGCGAATGCCCCTCCTGCCTGTCGCAGAAAACCAACCTCTGCACCGCCATCCGCGCCACCCAAGGCCAGGGCCTGATGCCCGATGGCACCAGCCGCTTCTCCATGCTCGATGGCACGCCGATCTATCACTACATGGGCTGCTCCACCTTCGCCAACCACACCGTCATGCCCGAAATCGCGCTGGCCAAGGTCCGCGATGACGCCCCCTTCGACAAGATCTGCTACATCGGCTGCGGCGTCACTACCGGCATCGGCGCGGTGCTGAACACCGCCAAGGTGGAAATCGGCGCCAAGGCCGTTGTGTTCGGTCTGGGCGGCATCGGGCTAAACGTCATTCAGGGCCTGAAAATGGCCGGCGCCGACATGATCATCGGCGTCGATATCAACGACGACAAAGAGGCATGGGGCGAAAAGTTCGGGATGACCCATTTCATCAACCCGAAATCCCTGCCCGAGGGCATCTCGGTCGTCCAAGCCATCGTCGACCTGACCAAGACCCCGTTCGACAAGATCGGCGGGGCCGACTACTCCTTCGATTGCACCGGCAACGTCAAGGTGATGCGCGACGCGCTGGAATGCACCCATCGCGGCTGGGGCCAATCCATCATCATCGGCGTGGCCCCCGCAGGCGCGGTGATCGAAACCCGCCCCTTCCAACTGGTCACCGGCCGCGTCTGGAAAGGCACCGCCTTCGGCGGCGCGCGCGGCCGCACCGATGTGCCCAAGATCGTGGATTGGTACATGGACGGCAAGATCGAGATCGACAGCATGATCACCCACATCCTGCCCCTCGACCGCATCAACGAAGGCTTCGATCTGATGCACGCAGGCAAATCCATCCGCGCGGTGGTGGTGTATTGACCAAGGCAACCGGACCTGCCGCGCAAGCGCAGCCTTGCGCGCGCAGGTCCGTGTGACTTTCCTTGCAGATTCCGGGAAACCTTTCAGGGTGTTTCAGATGTTAAAGAGTGTTCTTCATGGTGCTACTCTCCTCATCATTTCCCTTGCCACTCCGGCCAAGGCAGATACCCCTGTGCTTGTCTACGAGTTCCCTAAAGAGAGCTTCGTGTTTCCCATCGATCTCCTCATCGAAGCTAAAGCCATCCCCATGACGAGCGGCGAACAGGGACTCGTCGCCACCTTCGCACCCGAACTATCGCAAGGCCCGGTCACGGCACGAAATGTCGGGACCAAGGCAATCGTGCGCATATGTGGCGAAGATGTTTCCAGACCGCTTATCCTGTCCGAAATAAGCGGAAGCACCGTCATGCTTCCCTTGGACAATCCTGACGATGCGCCAAGGCTTGCAGCGACCCTGAACGCCCGCAAATGCACCGAACCCTCAAGCAGCTGATTCCGCGTTGTCCTCCACCCCAGCCCTCCGCGCCCTTACTGCTTTCGGCATAGAGTTCACCCTCCACCCCTACGCCTACGACCCCCGCGCCGATGCCGTGGGTCTCGCCGCCGCCCAAGCGCTGAACCTCGACCCCGCCCTC
>PNND01000450.1 GCA_013824045.1 Rhodobacter sp.
GTGCAGCGCGCCTATGAGTTGGGGCAGGGCTTCCTTGACCGGGAAGACGAACGGATGCGCGGCATGATCCGCACGTTGGGAGGCTAAGATGAAGGCTTTGCAGATTGCCGCCACCGGCATGGCGGCCCAGCAGATGCGGGTCGATGTTGTGTCCCACAACCTCGCCAACATGTCGACGACGGGCTACAACGCGCGCCGGGCCGACTTCGCAGATCTGCATTATCAGCAGATGGCCCGCCCCGGCACGATCACCGCCGAGGATGGCACGATGCTGCCCACCGGGATTCAGTTGGGGATCGGCGTGCGGCCTGCGGCGGTGTCGGTCGTGCTCGCGCAAGGCACGCTCTCACAGACGGGTGGCGATCTGGATGTGGCGATCGAAGGGCAGGGCTATCTGGAGGTCACGCTGCCGTCAGGCGCTGCTGGCTATACCCGCGATGGCGCGCTTCGGCGCAGTGCGGATGGGCTGATCGTGACGGCGGATGGGTATCCGGTTGCGCCCGGCATCACCATCCCGCCCGAAACGCGCAGTCTTTCGATCAACGCGGCAGGTGAGGTCTGGGCCTATTTCGCCGATCAGACAGATCCAGAGCAGTTGGGCCAGATCACGCTGACCGGATTCACCAATGAAAAGGGGCTGGAGGCGATCGGATCGAACCTGTTTCTGGAAAGCGCGGCCTCTGGCCCGCCGTTGCCAGGCACACCGGGGGTAGAGGGGTTGGGCACGCTGCGGCAGGGCTATCTTGAGGACAGCTCGGTCGATGCGGTGCGTGAAGTGACCGAACTGATCAAGGCACAGCGCGGCTATGAGCTGAACGCCAAGGTTCTGACTGCGGCGGATCAGATGATGGCCGCGACCACGCAGGTGCGCTGATGATCAAGCCAATTCTTGGATCAGGTCTTTCCAGTCTGGCGATGTGCCTGCCGCTGGTGGCGGCTGCGGAAAGCCTCGTCGCCACGCGGGCGATTGCCGCCCAAAGTGTGCTTTCGGCCGAAGATATGGCGCTGGTCGATGCGGTGATCCCCGGTGCGCTGGGCGATCCGGCATTGGCGGTGGGGCTGCAGACCCGCCGCGCGATCTATCCCGGCCGCCCGATTCTGGAGCGCGATCTGGGGCCCCCCGTTTTGGTGGGGCGAAACGCGCGGGTTCAGCTCCGCTATCTGCGCGGCGGGCTGGAGATCGCCGCCGAAGGCCGCGCGCTCGACAAGGGCGGCGCGGGCGAGGTGATCCGGGTGATGAGCCTTGGGTCCAAAACGGTGGTGTCGGGCCGGGTTATGGCGGATGGCACGGTCCGCTTGGGGGATGACACATGCGCTGGGTGCTGATGATGGCGGTGGCGGCGGGATGCGGGCGGCTGGAAGAGGTGGGTCGCGCGCCGGGGTTTTCGCCGCTGGAGGGTTCGACGCAGCATCACGCGATGTATTCTGCGCCGCTGCCGGAAAGCAGTGATCCCGATGGGCCGGGGGCGCCATCCTCGCTTTGGAGCTCAGAACGCGGGGCGCTGTTCGGGGATCGCCGCGCGGCACAGCGGGGCGACATCCTGACGGTGGTCATCGAGATCGACGACAGCGCCCGGATTGACAACTCCACCGGGCGGAGCCGTTCGTCTGGCGAAAACATGGGTGTTCCGTCGCTTCTTGGTCTGCCCCAGCGGCTGGATCGGCAGTTGCCCGAAGGGGCCAGTATGGCCGAAGCCGCAGAGATCACCTCGTCTTCAAGCTATGAGGGCGAGGGATCGGTGGCGCGGCAGGAGCGGCTGACGCTGCGGGTCGCGGCGACGGTGGTTGAAGAGCTGCCCAATGGCGTGTTGCGGATCGAAGGCCAGCAGGAGGTGAGGGTGAATTTCGAGCTGCGGGAATTGCTCCTGACGGGCTATGTGCGACCCGTCGATATCTCGCGCCAGAACGAGATCACGTATGACAAGATCGCCGGAGCCCGCATCTCTTATGGTGGGCGCGGACAGATCACCGATGTGCAGCAGCCGCGCTATGGCCAGCAGATCACCGATATCCTGTTGCCGTTCTGACCATGAAGAAGCTGATCCTTCCGCTCGCTCTTGGTCTGATCGGTCTGGCCGCCGGGGCAGGCGCCGGGTTTTTCCTGCGCCCAGATGCCACGGACATGGCAGAGGAAAAAACCGAAGAGCCGGCTGTCCCGCCGGAATATGCAAAGCTGAACAACCAGTTCGTCATTCCCGTGGTCGAAGAAGGAACCGTGGTCAGCCTTGTGGTCCTGTCCCTGAGCCTTGAGGTGACGCCCGGATCATCCACCACCGTATTCGAGCATGAGCCAAAGCTGCGCGACGTCTTTCTTCAGGTGCTTTTCAGCCATGCCAATGCCGGCGGATTTCGGGGGTCTTTCACCGACTCGGCCAATCTGGTGCCGTTGCGAATGGCCTTGTTCGAGGCGGCCGCAAGCGTTCTGCCCGGCGTCGTGACCGATGTCCTGATCGGGGATATCGTGCGTCAGGACGGCTGATCGCGCTTTTTCCGGAACAGTTGATCCAAAACCTGGCACCGCGCAACGGCGCGGGCCGCCTCGCGCCTTTGCTGCTGCAGCAGGGCCTCTTGCGCCGCGATGACCGGAGCAAGCGCGCGGCGGCGGCCCTCTGCCCAGAGGCGATGGCGCAGATCGGCCACTTGCAATGTCGGATCATCGCTGTCTGTCGGGAACGGGTCCAAGGCATCACGATGGGCGAGACTTGCCGACAACGCCATGCGGGTGGCCGAGACGCGCGAAAGCCGCATGTCGCGCACCAGTGTGGCGGCCTCGATCAGGCGGGTATGGCGGGTGTCGGGGCGCGTCATCGGGCAGGAGTTTCTTCTATCATGCGCGGGCCTTTCTTTTGCGCATGGCCTCGGCAAAGCGGATGGCGGCAGCGACAGCGCGGTAATGATCGGGCCGGATCTGTTCCCCAATCCCGACCGTGGCGAAAAGCGCGCGGGCGGTGGGCGGGTCGCGGTGCACCGGGATGCCATGGTCCCGGGCAAGATCGCGTATGCGAGCGGCGGTTTCGTCGACGCCCTTCGCCACGCAGATCGGCGCCTGTCCTTTGGCCCGATGCCATTTCAAGGCCACTGCGTAATGGGTCGGGTTTACCACAATGACATCGGCCTTTGGCACATCCGCCAGCATCCGGTTCATCGCAATTTCCTGCCCGCGCTGACGGCGTGCTGCACGGGTATGGGGATCACCCTCTGCGTCGCGATGTTCATCCAGCAGTTCCTGCCGCGACATGCGGTTGCGGCTGCGATGACGATGGGCTTGCCAGAGATAATCGGCAGCCCCGAGCACCAGCCCCAAAACAAAGATGATCATGACAAACCGCATCAGCAGTGAGATCATCAAGGCGCTGCCCTGCCCCGGATCAAGCATGGGGGATGTCAGGATCGCCTTCGCCTCAGCGTGCAGGAACACGGCCAGAAGCACCGCGATCATCACCATCTTGGCGGTTCCCTTGGCGAATTCCATCAATCCGTCAGGGCCAAAACGGTGGCGGGCCGCCGCCAAGGGATCGATGCGCGACAGTTTTGGCGCCAGATTGGCCGCTGTGAAGAGAAGCCCGCGCTGGGCAATCAGAAGGCCCAGAACCGGCAGCGCGGGAATGAGAAACAAGGGCAAGACCGCCATCAGCATCGCGGCGACCCCACCCATTGCATCGTCATGTTCGGGGCGGGCGAGCAGCACCATGCCGACCTCTGACGCCGAGAGGATGGCCTCTGTGCCGAAGATCAGCGCCCCAAGCAAGAACCCCGCATAGCTGGCCGCGGTAAGCATGTCTTGTGACCGGGGGATCTGACCTTTTTCGCGCGCGTCATTCAGGCGCTTTTCCGTTGGGTCATGCGGTTTGTCTTCGGGTTCCTGCTCCATCCGTCAGCCCGATCCAAAAGGGGCGGCCAACTTGGCATCGAAGGCACCAAGCCAGACCGCCAACATCAGCGGCGCAAGGATGGCAGACAGGATAAGGCTTCCCAAGGAAAGCGCCGGCGCACCGATGAAGGCCACCATCAGCTGCGGCATGGCGCGGTTGACCGCGCCCAGCGCGATGTTCCACAACAGCGCCGCCAGCACGAAGGGCAGCGCGAGAGAAAAGGCAAGCGCCATGCCGCCGGCGATCTGGTCAATCCCCCAGTCACGCACATCCGCCGCTTGCACAAACCGCCCGGGCGGGAGCAGGTCATGAGACAGGATGAAGAGGGCGGCGAGCTTGACATGCAAACCGGCCTGCAAGGCAAGGGCCGTGGCAGCGAGGGTAAAGAGGATGCCAAGCGCAGGCTGCGGCTCTGCGCCCGCGCTGGCAAACATCTGAGACAACGACGCCGATTGTGCGGCAATGGCAGCGGTCGTCTGCAAGGCGAGGATCATCAGGCGCAGGGAGAGGCCGATCAGCAGCCCCGCCGTTACCTCTGCGGCGGCGGGCAGCAGCAGAGTATCGCCCTGATGCCGGTCTGCGACTGCGGGCAGAACAACAGCAGTGAAAGCCAGCGCCATTGCCAACCGAATGCGGGCGGGAATGGATCGTTCCCCAAAGCCCGGCAATAAGGCCATCGCTGCCGAGACGCGCAGAAAAACAAGTGTGGCCGGGCGCAGCAACCCCTGCACCTGATCCACCATCAATGTGATCAGATCGATCACGCGGCCACCTGCCCCAGAATGGCAGGGCGGGCCTCCAATCCGATCTCCTCATAAGACAGGACAGGGGTGGGGATGCCCTTGGCGGCGAGAAGCGTGCGCAGGAACCGCCGCCGCCGTGACGAGGTGACCAGCGCAGGGTTTGCCCCGCTTTCCGCAGCGCGCGCCAAACGTTCGGCGATCGCGGCGGAGAGGCGAGAGAACTGTTCCGGCGGCAAAGCCACGTCACCGGCGCCGGGGCCGCTGTCGATCTGGTATTGCGCGAAGGTCTTTTCCCATTCCGGGGCAAGCTGGATCAGCGGGATGGTCCCATCATCGCGGCGCAGATCGGCGGTGATCTGGAAACCAAGCCGCTGACGGACATGATCACAAACCGCCTCGGGCGTGGACAGGGCGCGCGCTTCGGCGATGGCTTCGAGGATGAGGGGGAGGTTTCTGATCGACACGCGTTCGTCCAGAAGGAGGCGTAGGGTAGAGAGCAAGAGTTCGGGCGGGACCTTTTCAGGGATCATGTCATCAAGCAGGCGCCGGTTCATCTGGGCGCGGGCAGGATCTGTCACATTGGCGAATTCATCGAGAAGCCTGCGCAGCCCACGCAGCGACAGAAGGCGCGAGAGGTTTGCCCGGATGGTTTCAAGAAGATGGGTCGACAACACCTCGGCCGGGGAAACGGTGGTAAGGCCGGAGAGGGCAGCAATGTCCTGATCATCCGGCGCAATCCAGCGGGCAGGCGCACCGAAGACCGGCTCGCGTGCATCCAGGCCCGGTGGCGCCTCGGTCGACTCGTCCAGAAGGACGAGGATACGGTCGGCAAGTAGCCTGTCGCGAACGCGTTCCACACCCTGGATGCGGATACGATACTGCCCCGGACGAAGGGATGGCTCATCTGTCAGGCGGATTTCGGGCAGGATGAAGCCGAAACTGGTGGCAATATGGTTGCGCATGTTTCCCACACGCCGATCCAACCCCGTCGCCGGATCCAGCGCCATGGCGACGAGGTCTGAGGCGAATTCGACGTGGATTTCGTCAAAATCAAGCATGTCACCCATCGGCCGCGGGGGCAAAGGCCCCGAAAGCGCAGGCAGGACGGCGGGCTCTTGGGGCACCTGCAGGCGGCGCCAGCCGATAATGCCCAGCGTCAGGGCTCCGGCCAGAAAGGGCAGAACTGGCAGGCCGGGCACCAGAGCGAAAGCCGCCAGCAGGCCCGCCACTGTAAGCAGGGCAGCCGGGTAGCGGCTGAGCTGGGCAAAGAAGGACACATCGGCAGCGCCCGTACCACCACCCCGCGCCATAAGGAGGGCCGCCGCAACCGAGATGATCACGGCTGGAAGCTGCGTGACCAGACCATCACCAACTGTGAGAATTGCATAGGTTTCAAAGGCATCACCCAGAGGCATTCCATGCCCGAGAACACCAACCCCCAGCCCGACGAAGAGGTTGAGAAGGGTGATGACCAGCCCGGCCACCGCATCGCCTTTGACGAATTTTGAGGCCCCATCAAGCGAGCCGAAGAAGGTGGTTTCCGCCAGTTCCCTTTCGCGGCGCAGCTTGGCCTCAGCATGATCGATCGCCCCGGCGGCGACATCGGCATCAATCGCCAATTGCCGCCCCGGCAGGCCATCCAGCGCGAAACGGGCACCCACCTCGGCCATCCGGCCTGCACCTTTCGTGATGACCATGAAGTTGACGATCAGGATGACCACAAAGATGACAAGGCCCAGAACCAGATCCCCAGCCATGACGAATTCGGCAAAGGCCTCAATCACATGGCCTGCGGCATCGGTGCCGGTGTGCCCTTGGGAGATGATCAGCTTGGTCGATGCGACGTTCAGCGATAGACGCAGCAACAGCGAGGCAAGCAGGATCGTCGGGAAGGCCGAGAAATCGAGCGGGCGTTCGATGAAAAGCGCAACAGTCAGCATGAGGATGGCCAGCGCGAAGGAAAGCGCAAGGCCAAGATCGAGAAGCCAAGCCGGCACGGGCAGCACCATCATCGCGATCACGGCCATCAGGGCCAGCGCGAGCAAGACCGTGGGTGGGGCCTGGGTGGTTGGAAAGGAAGAGAGAATCTTCTTCATCACGGCCCCCCGACCAACGGTGAAACCCCGGCCAACCGTGGGACAAGACTGCCCGCGCTGGCGGGATCGCCGGCCAGAAACAAGGGAAATCGGTTGCGTCGCTGCGTCATGGGCGACGTGTTCGCAAGACCGGAAGGCGAGGTGAGCGCAGCTTGCATATCGCGCACCCTTTCAAGATAGGCAGCGCCACGATCGGCGTCGCGCGAGTGATAGGCCGCTACCGCCGCCGGCCAATCACCCGTTTCAGCGTGAAGTTCGATCAAAAACCGCGCGGCGTAGAGGGCATTCTCGACCGGGTCCAGCATCGCATCCAGAGACGGGAAGGCATCGCCGTGCCAGTGGCTGTTGATCTGAAAGCAACCGACATCCGCGGAACCACCCGAACTCAGGATCTGCGCGGCGGCGGTCGCGGCTTCGTCGCGGGTCGGAAACCACTGCCCTTGCCCGGCGTGATTGAGTGTCCACGGCCAAGCGGAACCGTCGGTTTGCGTTTCGGTCAGCGTAATGGCGCGGAGCAGGTCTGCGGAAACCCCGGTGACATCTGCCGCATGTCTGGCAGCCGCATCGCAAAGGTCCCGGGCCGCCATCACTGGGACCGGCAAACACAATAGAAGCACGATCAAAAGGACCTGTTTCACAGGGCGAAGCTCCGTTCCTGGGGCAGGGTGGAGAGACTGAGGGATGTTTTGCCCGCAAGTCGTTTCGGAATCGTCAATGGGCGGCAAACAAGGCAGACCGAAAGCTTCAGGGTGCCGGAAGGGTGGAAAGCAGTTCCCGCACAGAGGCACGGGTTTCGGCGCTGGCCTCAGTCAGCGCGCGGCTTCGCGCCAAAGGCGTTGCTGTGTCAAACTCCACCGGAGGAAGGGCTGCGGTCAGATCCTGCCATGGCGCGGGGGCATCGGGGCCGATGGCCGCCCAATCCCGCTGGCGGATGGCGTTGGAACCGGGCGAAAGGGTGGAAGGAGCTTGCGGCGGGGGGAGCGCAGACCAGCGTTGCGCCTGATCCGGGAAGCCGAGCGCATAGAGGCGGGCGGCAAGCGCTTCGCGGACCGATTGTGAAACGCCTGTTGGCAGGTCTTCCGGCGCAGTGCCCAAGGCATGGAGCAGGACGGCACTATCGGGACCGCCCGAAAGGAGGCGCCAGAGATCAGGGGCGGCTTCCGGTGCTGCGGGCAGGAAGGCAAAAGCGGCATCGAACCGGTCGGTCAGCGCAAGGGCGAGAACCTGCGCACGTGCCAAAGCCGGTGCTTCGGGCGTGCCCTCAGCTTCGGACAGGAAGGCGGCGACAGCATCCGCCTGTGCCGGATCGAGCGGCCGTGCCTCGGCCGCGTGAAGCTCGACCAAAGCGATCAGAGCCTGCAGCTGTGAGGGGCCGGGATCGGAAAGCACCGCTGCCAGCTGTTCAGTCGCCGCCGGAGCGGCCCCCTGTGCAGAGCTAA
>PNND01000255.1 GCA_013824045.1 Rhodobacter sp.
TAAAGCCGCCCGCGCCCACCAATGGCGACCCAGACCGCCAGATAGATGCTGGCGATAGGGGCCAGTTCTGCCGGGTTGATGATGCCCGCCTGCGGATAATAGAGCGCCCCGGCAATGGCCGCGATCACCGCCGTCAGGGTGAACACGAAGAGCTTGTAGCCTTCGACCGAATAACCAAGGAAGCGGACGCGCTGTTCATCATCGCGGATGGCGCGGATGACCGACCCGAACTTGCCCGACACCACCCAAGTGAGCAGCACATAAGTCACCCCTAGCGCGAAGGCCGAGGCCCAGAAGAACCACATGGACAGCGCATCCTGCGACACATCGCCAAGACCAGGGATGTTCTGCAAGCCCGACAGGCCATTGTTGCCGCGTAGCCCGGAATCGTTCTGAAACAGATAAAGCGCCAGCGCGAGCGTCATGGCCTGCGTCAGGATCGACAGATACACCCCCGTCACCCGGCTGCGGAAGGCCAACCAGCCAAAGACCAGCGCCAGCACACCGGGAACGGCCACCACCAGAAACAATTGCCCCCAGAAGGAATGGGCGAGGAACCAGATGGGCGGAAACTCTGACGCACCCACCACGCCGAAAATCTGCGTAGCTATGCCCTGCCGCACCTCTTCCGGCGTCGCGGGCAGCCCGCCTTGTGCGAGGGCGGCGACCACGATTTCTTCGGTCCGGGCATACATCAGCCACATGCCCAGCATGTAGCCGCCGATGGCGAAGAACGCCATGTGACCGAGCGAGAGGATCCCCGCATAGCCCCAGATCAGATCCATCGCCAGCGCGACAAGGCAGAGGCAAAGCGTCTTGCCCAGCGTCTTGACGAAGGATGTGGAGATGAAGGCCACGCCATAGGCCTCGGACAGGATGGTGACACCCAGCGTGAACAGCGCAAGGATCAGGATGAACCACAGGACAGATGGGTTCTTGGCGAGGAAGGAGCGGCTCATGCTGCGGCCCGTTGGTTGGCGGAAAGGTCGGCACCGGGGGCTTCACACCCCCGGACCCCCGTGGGATATTTTTCCAGAGAAGATTGGCCAGAAACGCGGGTAAGGCTGATCATGATCAATCCCCCGCCGCCCGGCCCTTGAGGGCGATGATCCCGCGCGGGCGGAACTGGATGAAGAGGATGATGAACAGGATCATGTAGGTCTGCGCCGCCAAAGTGTTCGAAGGGTTCAGCCATTCGATCCCCTTTTGCAGCGAGCCGATCAGGAAGGCCCCCGCCAGCGTGCCCCAGATGTTGCCCACGCCTCCCACGACCACCGTCATGAAGCTTTGCACGATGTAATCGGACCCAAGCTCAGACGTGACCTTGGCGAAAAGCCCGATGGCCACCCCCGCGATGCCCGCGATGCCGGAGCCGAGGCCGAAGGTCAGCATGTTGATCCTGTCAGGGTTAATGCCCATCGATGCGGCCATGGACGGGTTCTGCGTGACCGCGCGCACCTCAAGGCCCAGCCGCGTGCGTTTCATGAGCCACAGGAAGAACAACAGGAACACCATGGCCAGCACGAAGATGGCGATGCGGATATAGCTGATCGACACCACATCGTTAAAGGTCAGCGCCCCGTCGAGCCAGCCCGGCGCCGTGAGCGGGCGGGCTTGGGTCCCGAAGATGTTCTTGGCGATCTGTTGCAGGGCGATGGAAATGCCAAACGTGGCCAGCAGCGTTTCCAGCGGACGCTTGTAGAGATGGCGGATCACCAGCCGCTCCATCGCAACACCAGCCGCGAATGTGACGGCAAAGGCCAAGGGCAGTGCCACGATAATCGACAGCGTGTAGTTGGTGATGAACAACTGCACCACGTAACCCGTATAAGCCCCCATCATGATGAATTCACCATGGGCCATATTGATCACCCGCATGACGCCGAAGGTGATGGCCAGCCCGATGGCGGCGAGGAAGTAGATCGAGGCGAGCGAGATTGCATCCAGCGCAAGGTCCGCCGTCTGCATCGCGCCGACGGTCCTGCCGATCCGGTCGAGCGCAGCACGCGCTGCCGACGTGACCGCCGGGTCGGGTTCGGCGTAAACCTCGGCGAAGCGATGCTCGGCGATGGCGGCCGCCACTTCGGCATCCGTTGCGGCGGGCGGCACGGTTCCGGCAGCCTCGAGCGCGGTATAGGCGCGGTCGCGAGCGGCTTGCGTGCCGAGGTCGGAGACGGGAATTCCGGCCACCGCCCCAGCGACGATATTGGCGAGCAGCGCGGCGCGGGCCTCATCAACGGTCAGGCGCGCAGGGGCCATATCGGCGGCCACCAGAAGGTCGTAAGCCTCTACCTCTGTCAGATCGCTGCCCGGTTCCAGCTCGCGGGCAAGGTTCAAATCTGCGGGCAAGTCACCCACAAAGGCGATCTGCCTTGTGGCGACCAGCGGGTTCAATGCGCCGCGCAGATCAAGCCCCAGATCGGCACCGAAGCTTTCGATGGCGGCCACACGGGCGGCGCTGTCGGGATCGAAACGCAGGGTGAGGAGCCGTTCGAGCCTTTCTTTCTGGGCCTTCAGCACGGGGTCCGTCTCAGACTCCAGCGAGGCGCGCAGCGGTTCCAGATGGGCGTCCTCCGGATCGCGCGCGATGGATTGCAGAGCATCGGCCCGTTTGGCGGGATCGGGGTCTGACAGGGTGAATTGCACCAGTGCCGTGGAAATCATCCCGCGCACGCCCGCATTAGGACGCAGTTCAGTAATGTCGGATTTCGCAGCGGTCCCGGCGTCGGCTCCCGCCAGATCGCGCAGCGCCCAGCCATCGGCGGTGGCTTCGATCAGGAAGAAGGTGCCGTCGGCCTCGCGCACGCCCAGCCCGCGGTCCTCCCAGGCTGCCAGAATCGTTGCTGCCAGCGGATCGCCGCTTTCTGCAAGGGCGGCAATGACCGGGGTGATTGTGGCCCGTGTGGGCTTTTCGATCAGCGCACGGTTCGCAGCAAGGATGTCGGTGGCCGATTGCTCTTGCGCGACGCCGGGAAGGGCAAGCAGCAAGACAGCGACAAGGGAAAGAAGGATGCGGCGCATGGGATCCTGCAGGAAAGAAAGGGGGGCCAGAACATCCGGCCCCCCGATGCTTGGGTCAGATCAGTAGTTGGATTTGATCTGCACGCAGGTCTTGGTCTCGGTGTTGTACATACCGCAGTCCAGTTCGGCCCAGTCGGCTTCCAGTACCGCCGATTCCGGCAGGAAGTCGGTCCAGGCGTCGCCCGGGACGGGTTCGGTCTGGCTGATGATGTCGAACTGGCCATCTGCCCGAATTTCGCCGATCAGGACCGGCTTGGTCAGGTGATGGTTCGGCAGCATCTTGGCAATGCCCCCGGTCAGGTTCGGCACTTCAAGGCCGTACATCGCCTCGCGCACGGCATCGACATCCGTCGTGCCAGCCTTTTCAACAGCCTGCACCCACATGTTGAAGCCGATGACATGGGCTTCCATCGGGTCATTGGTCACGCGATCCGGGCCGGCAAAGGCCTTCCAGCGTTCGATGAAGGCGGCGTTTTCGGGGGTATCGGCCGACTGGAAGTAGTTCCACGCGGCGAGATGGCCCACGAGGTTCGACGTATCCAGACCCGACAGTTCCTCTTCGCCCACCGAGAAGGCGACGACGGGGATTTCATCGGCCGACACGCCAGCGGCGGCCAGTTCCTTGTAGAAGCCGATATTGGCATCTCCGTTGATGGTGGAGATGACGCCCACCTTCTTGCCGTCGGCGCCCAGCGCCACGACGTCAGCCACGATCTTGGACCAGTCTGAATGGCCGAAGGGGGTGTAGTTCACGAAGATGTCTTCTTTCGCGATCCCTTTGGACACCAGATAGGATTCCAGAATGTTGTTCGTGGTGCGCGGATAGACATAGTCGGTGCCGAGCAGGGCGAATTTCTCGACGCCCAGTTCTTCAAGGAAGTAATCCGTGGCGGGGATCGCCTGCTGGTTCGGGGCAGCGCCGGTATAGAACACGTTCTTGGACGATTCCTCGCCCTCATACTGCACCGGATAGAACAGCAGGCCGTTCAATTCCTCGATCACCGGCAGGACCGACTTGCGGGAAACAGACGTCCAGCAGCCGAACATCACGTCGACATTCGACACGGTCAGCAATTCCCGCGCTTTTTCCGCAAAGAGCGGCCAGTCAGAGGCCGGGTCAACCACCACGGCTTCCAACTGCTTGCCCAAGAGGCCACCCTTGGCGTTCTGCTCTTCGATCAGCATCAGCATCGTGTCTTTCAGCGTCGTCTCGGAAATCGCCATCGTGCCCGACAGCGAATGCAGGACGCCGACCTTGATCGTCTCATCCTGCGCCAGCGCGGCCCCCGCGATGGTCATGCCCATCGCGCCGCCCAGCATCATCCCCTTCAATCCGTTCATGGATAATCCTCTCTCGAGGCCGCCCGAAGCCTGCCCTTCCCTTTCCGGGATCGGGTCACTATCTTCGAGAGGCAACTCAGGTTGCACCCCGTGCGGTGGGGGCGGACTTCCACATCGAAGCCCCTGCCGCACATCTTTTCTGTCGCGGTGGCCGCAGCGGCCCCGCAAGAGGCAGAAGACCGCCATAGCTGCACTGCGGCAACAAGCGCCGACGAAAGCCGCAAAGGTGGATGGTAAACTCGGGATTTACGCCCAAAACTTCCGCAGCATCAGCCGTCACGCTGAATTTTTAATCACGCATGAAGCCCGAATCCGGCGACTCAGGGCGGTTTATGGCGGCAATATGTCGTAACTGTGCGGGCTTCATGGGCCAGCCCCACCGCAAACGGGAGTGTGGCCAAAAGCGGAAAGAAAGGATTACAGTAGAGTCCGATCGTGAAAAGGACCCCGATGTGAAACCTGTTCTTCCCTTGTGTGCCGCCCTGTTCCTGACCGCCTGCTATCCCACCGTTCCTGTCAACCCGGATGGTAGCCGCCAATTTGGCGAAACCCGCTCGTTCAGTCTGCCTACGGGCATGGGCCTGAATGTCACGCGTGAAGGCAATCAGGCCAAGATTCTCTATCCGATGGAATACCCGCTGACCGATGCCGAGGCGGCGGATTACATCATCCGCGCCACAGGCTGCCGCCCCACCGCGATGGTTTCCAGCCATTCCACGATGTATAACCGCGGCCTGCACCGCACCTATGATCTGGACTGCAGCGGCGCGTAACGGCGGCAAGGGCTGGTCTGGAGGTCACCCTGCCAGCGCCAGCCCGCCCTCGCGCTGCAAGAAGGCCACCACCGCCTCGATCCCCACACCCTGCCGCAGCCGCGCCATGACATAGGGGCGCGCGCCGCGTGCCCTTTGCGTGTCGGCTTCAAGCAGGGCGATATCCACACCGACATGTGGCGCGAGGTCTGTCTTGTTGACGACAAGGAGATCGGACCGCGTCACCCCCGGCCCACGCTTGCGCGGGATGTCCTGCCCGGCGGCCGTGTCGATCACGTAGATGGTGATATCGGCCAGTTCCGGGCTGTAGGTCGCGGCCAGATTGTCGCCACCGCTTTCGATAAGGATCAGGTCAAGGTCGGGAAAAGCCCCGCGCAGATCGGCAACCGCGGCCAGGTTGATGCTGGCATCCTCGCGGATTGCCGTGTGCGGGCAGCCGCCGGTTTCCACGCCCCGAATGCGCTCCACAGGCAGCACCTGCGCACGCATCAGGTATTCGGCATCCTCGCGGGTGTAGATGTCATTGGTGATCACGGCCATCGAACAGCGATGCGCCAGTGCGCGGCAGAGTTGTTCCGTCAGCGTCGTCTTGCCCACGCCGACCGGCCCGCCGATCCCGACGCGCAAAGGTCCATGTCCGGTCATGTCTTGAAAATCCTTACGTCCAGTCCCTCATGCCGCATGGCGGCCAGATCGGCCCCGAAGGCCGCGCTTTCGATGGCATCCACCCCCTGCGCTGCCGCCGCATCCGCCAGCGACTGGATCAGCGGGTGCAGCGCGGCCAGCGCAGCCTGCCCCTCATTCTGGCCAAGTGGCACAAAGCGGACGGCGGCAGAGATGAGGTTGGAGGTGAAGGCATGCAGATAAAGCGCAATCACCTGCGCCTTTCCCAGCCCCAGTCCTTGCGCTGCGGCCCCAACAACCACGGGCAAGGGATGCGAGGCCCGGTCCTGCCCGGTCACCGCCGCAACCGCGCGGGCAAAGGCCGCGCCTTGTTCCGCCGTTTCGCGCAACCGCTCGGCCGAGGGTTGCAGGGCCACGGCGAGCGCGGCCAGCGCGGCATGATCCGCCCCCGGCTCCAGCGCGGCGGAGAGAAGGATGGCATCCTGCTTGCCCGCGCCAAAGCGCAGGACATCGGCAAGCCATGCCTCAAGATCGACGCCCGAGGCGATGCCGCCATCGTGGATCACCTGCTCCATCCCATGGGAATAGGCAAATCCCCCCGTCGGAAATGCGGGCGAGAGCCATTGCACCAGTGTCATCAATCCAGCGGCGGTCATTCGTCGGGCTGGTCCGGTTCATCGGGATCCACCTTGTGCGAGGCATGATGTTGTACATGCAAAGCGCCATGGGGATGCGACAGGCTAAAGACATGCGGCACATGGCCTTGCGCATGGCCGTGGTCATGCCCCATCGTCCGACCATGGCCATAGGCCCCGCCCTCAGGCGTGAAAGGCTCCATCGCGTGGCTCACGGTGCCGCCCAGTTGCACCAGCATCGCCTTGAGCACATGGTCATCGCGGATCACCAGCCGGTCGGGCTCGATCTGGCAGGGGGTATGGCGGTTGCCGATATGCCAGGCGAGGCGCGGCAGATCCCCTTGGATCACCAGAACCGGTTCCGCCGCTGCGACCACGGCGATCAGGCGGCCATCCATCAGTTCAAAACAATCGCCCGCCTCGGCGCTTGTGGTTTCGGGCAGGTCGATCATCACGCCACGATCTGCGGCCGTCATCAGACGTTTGCGGCGCAGAAAGCGTTCGTCATATCCCAGCACGACCTGATCGACCGGGTCACGCCCCCCGATGGAAGCCCGGCGGATCAATGCGTGGGCAAGCGGATAGTCAGTCATCGGTCAGTGTCCCCATTCCGGTCTGTCCCTGCATCCCACAGTATCATCTCAACCCCATGCCGTCGTCACCGGTTGTTAAGGCCTTGCTGCCAGTCTTGGCCTGCAAAAAGGGAGAGTATCATGCATCACCTGTCCCCTATCGATGAACTGGCCGAGATCCGTGCCGAAATCGCCCGT
The DNA here is from genome assembly GCA_013824045.1 of Rhodobacter sp. Lineage (GTDB taxonomy): Bacteria > Pseudomonadota > Alphaproteobacteria > Rhodobacterales > Rhodobacteraceae > Paragemmobacter. The sequence continues at coordinate 7,165 of PNND01000255.1, forward strand.
CTGAAAGCCCGCGAGGCGGCGCTGCGCGACAAGATCCTGACCGCGCTGCCTGCCAGTCTGACCGGGCGCTGGCACCGGGTGGAGGTGACGGAACACCGCGTGCGCATGTTCGATCCGGCACTCCTGCCCCCGGCCATCCGCGACAACCCGGCCTTCTGGCGCGAACGCGTGCAAACCCGCGTCAGCACCCTTGCCCTGCAAACCCGCCTGCCGCGCCCGGGATGGCCCATCCAGCGGAGCGATGATCGCGCGGCGATGCATTGACTGGGTCCGACTGCGAAAGGGCATCATCGGCCTTCGTTCAGAACAGGAAGTACCGTTGCGCCAGTGGCAGTTCGGTTGCCGGCTCGCAGGTCAGCAACACACCATCGGCGCGCACTTCATAGGTTTCGGGGTCTACCTCGATCTGCGGCGTGGCATCGTTCAGGCGCATGTCGCGCTTGCCGATGCTGCGGCAGCCCTCCACCGCCATCGTTTCCTTGGCCAGACCGTATTGCCCCCGGACATCGGCCTCTTGCCCCGCTTGGCTCACAAAGATGACGGCGTTGCGTTCCACGCTGCGGCCAAAGGCCCCGAACATGGGCCTCGTATGCACTGGCTGCGGCGTCGGGATCGAAGCGTTGGGATCGCCCATCTGCGCCACGACAATGCAGCCGCCGATCAGCACCATTTCCGGCTTGGCGCCAAAGAAGGCGGGCGACCAGAGGACTAGATCGGCGCGCTTGCCCTCTTCCACGCTTCCGATATGGCGCGACAGGCCGTGCGCTACGGCGGGGTTGATCGTGTATTTCGCAATGTAGCGGCGGACCCGCAGGTTGTCATTCGCACCCTGCTCGCCCTCAAGCCGGCCGCGCTGCACCTTCATCTTGTG
>PNND01000429.1 GCA_013824045.1 Rhodobacter sp.
CTGGAAATGGTCGACGCGATCACCGGCAGGGTGATGTGCCACAGATAATCCAGCACCTTGCCGATGGGGGAAAGCTGATCGAAATTGTCACTGGTCAGCCCGCGCAGGGGGAAGATCTGGTAATACGACCCCCCCGCGAACAGCACCAAAAGCAGGATCGCGAAGAGGAAGCCGGGAATGGCATAACCCACGATGATCGCGCCGCTGGTCCAGGTGTCAAAGGGCGTGCCGTCGCGCACCGCCTTGCGGATGCCAAGGGGGATGGAAATCAGATAGGCGATCAGCGTCGACCAAAGGCCCAGCGTGATGGACACGGGCATCTTTTCCAGCACCAGATCGACCACTTCGATGGACCGGAAATAGCTCTCGCCAAAGTCGAACCGCATGTAGTTCCACATCATGATGAAGAACCGTTCGGTGGCCGGGATGATTTCCTTCTGACATTCCGGTGCGGTTACTGATGGCTCGCCCGTGAACCCCTCATCACAAACGATCCGGGCAAAGCCGAACTGCACCTCAAGTGCGGCCAGAAATTCGGGCGGCAGGCCCCGCGCGCCGATATAGCCGTCGTCGCGGCCCTGATCGATCCCGGCATCGCCACCGCCCGTCACGCTTTCCAGCGCATCGCCATCGCCTTCCAGCCGGGCGGCGACCTGTTCGATCGGCCCCCCCGGCACGAATTGCGTCAGCGAAAAGTTGATGACCATGATCCCGATCAGCGTCGGGATGATCAGCAAGAGCCGCCTCAGGATATAGGCGCCCATCAGCGCTGCCCGCCTTTCGTCACCATCATGCCACCCGTCACTTCAGCGCGCCGGATGCCCGCAATGCTTCGGCCTTGTCAGCGTTGTACCACCAGAAATCAAGCTCGCCCAAGGCATAGGGGGGCAGGTTCTCGGGATGCTCGAAGATGTCGTAATAGGCGATGGTGTGGGTGCTCTTGTACCATTGCGGCACCCAGAACCGTTCGGCGCGAAGCACCCGGTCCAGCGCCTTGGTCGCCACGCGCAGACTGTCATTCGACTCCGCCGCCATCACCACGTCAATCAGACGATCCACCGCGGGCGATTTCAGACCCATCACGTTGAAGCTGGAAACATCCGCCGTTTCCGACCCGTAATACTGCTTCAACTCCGAGCCTGAGATGTAATCCGACCGCGCATTCCCGGTGATGATGTCGAAATCATACTGCGGCGGACGCGTGCGGGATTCCATCTGGGCATTGTCGATCGACGTCATTTTGGCATCGATCCCGATGGCCTTGAGGTTTTCGACATAAGGGTTGAACACCCTGTCAAAACTCGGGCTGTCGTTCAGGAATTCGACCGTCAGCACCTCACCCGCCGCATTGCGGCGCAGGCCATCGTCGCCAACCGTCCAGCCCGCCTCATCCAGCAGGGCCGATGCCTTGCGCACATTGCCACGATCAAGCTGCCGATCGCCGGAGGACGGGGCCATCACCGCCTCATCCGTCAGGATCGATGCGGGCAGCAGCCCCTCATCCACCAGCGGCTGCAGGATCGCCACCTCTTCCGGGGTCGGCACGCCGGTCGCGGCCAGCTCGGTGTTTTCCCAGACCGAATGGACGCGGGCGTAAAGGTCATAGAACAGGGTGGCGTTGGACCATTCGAAGTTGAACATCAACCCGATCGCCTCGCGCACCTTCGGGTCTTGGAACTTTTCCCGACGCAGGTTGAACAGGAAGGCCTGCCCGCTGGCCTTGGCCCCCGACGGCAATTCCTCCTTCTTCACCGTGCCGTCCGCCATGGCGGGGAAATCATAGCCGGTGGCCCAGGTGATCGACGATGCCTCGTTGCGGAAGGTGTAGTTGCCTGCCTTGAACCCTTCGAACGCGGCCTGATAGTCGCCGTAATACTCGATGCGGATCGTGTCGAAATTCCCGCGCCCGCGATTGATGGGCAGGTCATTGCCCCAGTAATCCGGGTTACGCTTCCAGACGATGTTCTTGCCCACATCCATCCGGTCCAGCAGGTAGGCCCCGGTCCCAAGGAAGGGCGTCATGCTGCTTTCTTCCATGTTGAGGTTGTTCGCCTCGTAATGCGCCTTCGACAGGATCGGCAGCCCTCCCACCAAAGACGGCAGGTCACGCGTCGGAACATCGGGCTTGAAGGTGAATTTCACCTTGTTGGGCGCCAAGGCCTCCGCGCTTTCCACCTGCTGGCCAAAGATGGTGCGGAAATCGGTCAGCCCCTTGGTCAGGAAAGTGTTGAAGGAAAACACCACATCCTCGGCCGTCATCGGGCTGCCATCGGAAAAGGTCACATTCGGGCGCAGGTTGAAGATGACCCAAGACCGGTCCGCCGGATATTCCATCGTCTCGCAGAGCAGGCAGTAAGACGTGCCAATCTCATCCGACGTGCCGGTCAGGATCGATTCAAACGGGGCCGAGGACAGCGCCGCCGCGCGGCCCTTCACCGAATAGGGGTTGAGCGAATCAAACCCGCCTGCCGTCCAGATCGAAATCTCGCCGCCCTTGGGGGCGTCGGGGTTCACATAATCCAGATGCGGGAAGTCGGCCGGGTATTTCGGCGGGTCGTCAAAGGTGGTGATGGCATGGCTCACGGTCACCCCGTCCTGCGCGCGGGCGGCCACCGCCCATCCGGCCAGCGCCAGCACGGCAAACCCCGCCCCGACCCATCGCATCGCGCCCTGTGGCACCTGTGCCCGTGCCTTCACCTGTGCCTCAATCCCTGCGCCCGTCCGTCTGACCATGCCCATCTCCCCTACCACAGCGGCTGCCCCGCCCGTCTTGTGCAGATTTAAGCTAAATCGCATCCTGTCGAGGCCACAAGTTGCGTTTGCGTGAAACAAAGACACTTGGCGCTCACAGGCATGAAAAAAAGGGCCGCTTCCGGCGGGAAGCGGCCCTTTTTTGATCTGTCCTGCAGGAATTACTGCACGGTCGCCAGATAGGCGATCAGGTTTGCACGCTCTTCCACCTTGGGCAGGCCCGCGAAAGACATCTTGGTTCCCGGCATGTACCCCTTGGGGTTTTCCAGGAAGCCATCCAGATTTTCCGGCGTCCAGGTATCCGCTGCCATGGCAACCAGCGCGTCCGAATAAGCATAACCAGCCGAGGCGGCCTTCTGCTTGTCCACGATCCCGTTCAGGTGCGGGCCAACCCCATCAGCCCCATCAAGCTTGTGGCAGGATTTGCACTTGGCAAAAACCTTCTCGCCAGCGGCCACATCGGCAGCTGCGTAAAGCGTCGCGAAGTCCGGACCTTCCTCGACCACTTCGGACGCTTCGTCGGCCCCGGTGTCGATGGTATAGGCCTGCGCGATTTCCTCGCCGCCATGGCTGTCATGGCCAACATGATACAGCGATTCCCCGGCCCATGCCGCAAGGAGATAGACCAGAAGCGAACCGCAAACCGCGCCAGTTGCTTTGGTGATCGTCATCGTGTCGAACATGTCGCGCCTTCCCTTGGCCGTCGTATCGCGCGCTATGTATCCGCTTCCCCCATGGGGTTTCAAGGTATACTAGCGCGACCAATCGCCCCTGTTGCGGGGTTTTTTGTTGACGGAGCCTCCCGGACATGACCGGACGCATCGCATTCCAAGGGGAACTTGGGGCTTATTCACATCAGGCCTGCACACAGGCGCGCCCCGGTATGCAGGCCGTGCCGTGCCAGACCTTTGAAGATGTGGTCGAACTCGTCCGCTCGGGCGAGGTGGATCTGGGGATGCTTGCGGTCGAAAACTCGACCTATGGCCGCGTGGCGGATGTCCATAGCCTGCTGCCCAAGGCGGGCCTCCATATCGTGGATGAGGCGTTTGTCCGCGTGCATGTGAACCTACTGGGCGTGCGCGGCACGACGCTGGATCAAATAACCGAGGCACATGGCCATGTGGTGATCATCCCGCAATGCGCGGGCTTTCTGAAAGCGCATGGCATCAAGGGCAAGGTCAGCACCGACAACGCCCGCGCCGCACGCGAAGTGGCCGAGCAGGGCGATCTCTCCCGCGCCGCACTGGCCAGCGAGCTTGCCGCCGAGATTTACGGGCTGGATGTGGTCGCCCGCCATATCGAGGATCAGGCCAACAACACCACCCGCTTTCTGGTGATGTCACGCGATCCCGACCCCGCGCGCCGGGGTGGCGGCAAAATGATGACGACCTTCACCTTCCGCGTCCGCAACATCCCCGCCGCGCTGTACAAGGCGCTCGGGGGCTTTGCCACCAATGGCGTGAACATGACAAAGCTGGAAAGTTACATGGTCGGCGGCAGCTTCACCGCGACCGAGTTCTATGCTGATATCGAAGGCCATCCCGAAGATGCCAACGTCAAGCTCGCCTTTGACGAGCTGCGCTATTTCACGACATCGTTCAACATTCTGGGCGTCTATCCGGCAGACCGGCAGCGCGGCTAAGGCATGGGCTGGCCCTACAGCGTGGGCTGGCCCGTGAAACGCGCCTCGATATCCTTGGCGATGGTCTGAAGCCGGGCGTCATACTTCCGCTGCACGCGGTTCTTGGTCAATTTCATCGATTGGATGAACAGCCGCGCAGCCAGAGTGCGCGGCTTCAGGTCAACCTGCATCAGCATCCTTGTCCGCTTGGCCGACAATTCCACCAGTTCGATGTTCAGATTGCCTTCGACCGACGGGCCGTCGAAATCCAGCGCCAGGTTCAGGTTTGTCACCAGCTTTGTCAGACGCACCTGCACCTGCCGTTCCCGCCCGCGCCAGGCAAAACGTGCCTGCCAAGTCATGCCGGGGCCGGGATTGCGCAGCTTGTCCGTGCGGTGGACATCAGCCCCCCGCCGCATTGCGGAACGTTCCCACGCCTCGAAATCCGAAAGCGCAGCAAAGACAAAGGCGACGGGCGCCCCGATATCCGTCCGACCGCTTAGCTTCATCTCTGTCCTGACCTGCCCTTGGCAACCACTTTACACTACTGACTTTCCCGTCGTGGCTCGCCATATCTGTTGAACGTGGGGCTAATCAAGCCTGTCGGCAAGCCAGTTCGCAATCAGGAAATGCGCAATCGCCCCACGACGGGCCGGTTTGATGCGCGGATGCCGCCCTGCCATCACCGTGACCATCTCTTCGCGTGTCACCCAAAGCGCATCCTCCAGCTCTTCCGGGTCGATCGTGATCGCCTCGCTTGTCGCTTCGCCCGCACAGCCGAACATCAGGCTGGCCGGAAAGGGCCACGGCTGACTGGCCAGATAGCGCACTCTGCCGACCTGAACGCCTGCTTCTTCCAGAACCTCGCGGCGAACGGCGGCCTCCAGCGTTTCGCCGGGTTCGACGAAACCCGCCAGCAGCGAATACATCCCCTCGGGCCAGATCGCATTGCGCCCGACCAGCACGCTGTTGCCGCGCGTGATCAGCATGATCACCACCGGATCCGTGCGCGGGAAATGCGACGCGCCACAGGCCGGGCACAGCCGTTGCCAGCCGCCCTGAGACATCTCGCTTGGCGCCCCGCAAGCGGCGCAAAAGCCGTGGCTGCGGTGCCAATGCAAAAGCGCCTTGGCGGTTGCCGCCAATTCGGCATCGCGCGGCGTCAGGGCGGCCATCACACCGCGCAGTTCCAGAAAGGCGAACCTCTCCTCCAGCGCCGGGTGGCCCTGCGCGGATGTATCCAGAAACCCCTGTTCCACACCCGCGGCCCCGGCCTCGGGCGACCAGTGGGAGGTGTCACAGGCGAAAACGCCCTGCCCGTCCTCCATGCCAAGGAAAACCGGCGCCCCCGCCCCGGCCAGAACCGGACTGCCTGCAGCAACCCAACCCAGGCCTTCCCCGCCGTCGCACAGCGGCTTGCCCCGCCAGACCGGAAGGACACGACCCGTTGCCAGCAGGGAGGCAAGTTTCTCGGGATGCCCGCGCAGCCCGGCGGCACGATCCAGGGCCGATCCGCCAAAGGTCACCGTTTCTGAAATCCGCATCCGCCCCTCCGCGCCATCAGGCCATAGCTGCCGTCTTGCCATGCCAAAAAGGCCAACGCAAACGCAGGCCCGGTCGGGGCCTCTTTGCTGTAAACTTTGCTTGCGCAAAAACACGTAATGGTTGTAAAATCTTTCTTACAAAGCAAGATCACCAACCCTCCGCTTTGCGTATCGATTTCCGTGGGAGTTCGCCCATGCCTACGCTTGTGGGAATGCTCAGGCTGCTTGCGACCTCCGATCTGCATGCACATGCCTTTGGCTGGGACTATCACGCCGACCGACCGCAGGCCGGACTTGGTCTGTCAGACCTTGCGCATATGATCGATCTGGCGCGGGCGGAATGCCCCAATACCCTGCTTCTGGACAATGGCGATTTCCTGCAAGGCAGCCCGCTGGGTGACTGGGCGGCAGAACAGGGTGAGGATGTACCACACCCGATGATTTCGGCGATGAACGCGCTTGGCTATGATGCGGCCACGCTGGGCAATCACGAATTCAGCCACGGCCTGCCCTTGCTGCGCCGCGCCATGGCCGATGCCCATTTCCCTTTTGTGTCAGCCAATCTTCAACCAGTCGATGACGGGCCTTTCGCCCAGCGCTCCATCCTGATCGACCGCGATCTGACCGATGGCAAAGGCAAAAGCCGCCCGATCCGCATCGGCATCACGGGCATCGCGCCACCACAGACCGTGATTTGGGAAGCAGGCCAGATCGACGGGCAGATCGTGGCCAGCGATGCCGTCCCGGCCGCAACCGAGGCGGTCAGTGCGTTGCGGCGGGCCGGGGCCGATATCGTGATCCTGCTGGCCCATACGGGCATGGGATCGGCAAGGTTGGAACAAGGGATGGAGAACGTCGCCCTGCCTCTGGCCCGGCTGGCGGGGGCGGATGCGATGATCCTAGGGCATACCCATCTGGTCTTTCCTGATCCGGCCACAGTCGCACCGGGTGGCGATGGCCCGCATCTGCACGGCAAACCCGCCGTCATGCCAGGCTTCTTCGGGTCGCATCTGGGCCAGATCGACATGACGCTGCGCCATGACGGCAGTCACTGGTCGCTGTCGGGCAGCAAGGCCGATCTCTTGCCCGCGCGGCCGGTGTCGGAGCCGCATCTCGGGCTGGAAACCGTTTGCGGGGCGGCGCATCAGGCGGCCCGCACATGGCTCGGCACCCGCATCGGCCAGACGGATGTGCACCTGCACAGCTATTTCTCGCGCATCGCGCCCTGCAACATCATGCGGCTGGTGGCTGCTGCCGAGGCACGGCATGTGCGCCAGAGCCTGACCGGCACGTCACTTGCCGATCTGCCAATCCTGTCTGCCACCGCCCCTTTCCGGGCCGGGGGGCGGGGCGGGGTCGCGAATTTCACCGACATCCCCCAAGGCCCGCTAGAGCTGCGTCACGCCGTGGACATCTATCCCTTTCCCAACAGCATCGTCGCGCTTCTGCTGACGGGCGAAGAATTGGGCGACTGGCTGGAACGGGCTGCCATCCAGTTCGCCACCCTCGATCCCGCGCAGCCGGACCGTCCGCTGGTCAACACCGACAGCCCGAGTTTTGATTTCGACCTGATCGCCGATTTGTCCTTTCAGTTCGATCTGACCAAACCGCCGCGTTTTGATGCGCGGGGCCAGTGCATCAACCCTGATGCTCACCGGATCCGGAGTCTTAGGTTCTGTGGCAAGCGGATCACCCCAGCGGATCGTTTCATCCTTGCCACCAACAGCTATCGCGCGGCGGGCAGCGGCGGCTTTCCCGGCTGTCAGCCAGACCGCATCCTGCTGGATGACAAGACCTCGACGCGATCCGCGCTCATCTCCTATCTCACCTCGGATGAGGGAAACACCGCCCCTGTGGCCTATGACTGGTCCTTTGCTCCGGTCGGGGCCAGCGCGACATTCGATACGGCTGCCACCGCCGAACATCTCCTGCCCTCCATCTCTGCCCTGCGGCCGGAACTGTTGGACGGGGCGGCACCGGGCTACCGGCGCTTCCGTCTGCAACTGTGATCGGGTAGGACAAGGCTCATCTTTCGGAGCGGCCCATGTTCGACGCGATCTTCTTCGACCTTGACGGAACCCTTGTGGATAC
>PNND01000048.1 GCA_013824045.1 Rhodobacter sp.
GGTCGAAGGTCACGAGGCCATCGAGATGGTCGTATTCATGCTGGGCGCAGATTGCGGCGAAGCCGGACAGGGTTTCTTCTTGCGTCGCGCTGTTGAGATCGGTCCAGCGCAAGCGGATTTCGGTGGCGCGGGTGATATCGGTGCTGAGGCCGGGGATGGAGAGGCAACCCTCTGCCCCGGAAGCTGTGGCCTCAGATCGCCAGAGGATTTCGGGGTTGAGGCAGATGCGGGGGGCGGGGGTGCCCTCTTTCCACGTCACGTCCATCACGAAGAGGCGGATCAGATGGCCCACTTGTGGCGCGGCGAGGCCACGGCCGGGGGCGGCATACATGGTATCCAGCATGTCGGCGGCGAGGGCGCGGGTGGCATCGGACAGAACGGCAGGGGCGCAGGGCGTGGACAGGCGCGGATCGGGCCAGTGCAGGATGGGAAGAACGGTCATTCCCCGAACCGCGCGCGTTCGCGTTTCAGCTTTTCCATCTTGCGGGTGATCATCTGGCGTTTCAGCGGACCGAGATAGTCGATGAACAGCTTGCCGTTGAGATGGTCGATCTCATGCTGCACGCAGGTGGCCCAGAGGCCGGAGAATTGCTCTTCCTGATGTTTCCCATCGAGGCCCAGCCAGCGGACTCGCACCTCGGCCGGGCGTTGGACTTCGGCATATTGGTCGGGGATGGAGAGGCATCCTTCGTCATAGGTGGACAGCTCTTCCGATGCCCAGGTGATTTCGGGGTTGAAGAGGGCGATGGGGCGCGGGGGATCGACGTCGCCCTTGACGCAATCCATCACGATGAGCCGCTTCATCACGCCGATCTGCGGCGCGGCAAGGCCGATGCCGGGGGCGGCATACATGGTTTGCAGCATGTCAGCGGCCAGTTGGCCAAGCTCGGGCGTGATCTCGGCGACGGGATCGCAGAGCTTCTTGAGGCGCGGGTCGGGATGGAGCAGGATGGGGCGGATCATGGGGAATGATTTAAGGAAAACCGGCCTTTGGTGCAATGGCGGGACTTGAGGGCTTCGTGGTGTGGTTGGACTGGAGTTATGTTCGCATTTTTGCCTTGAACGCGGATTTTTCATCTTAATAATCTTGCGAATGCAGAAATTAATTCTGCTTTGAAAATCAGAGTTGGAACAAGTGTCTTGGGTTGCTATTCATGTCCATGACCAAGGAACAGAGGGCTGATATGAGCTTTGATACCCCCATCGACCGGCGTGGCACGCATTGCGTGAAATGGGACATGATGGAGAAACTCTATGGTGTGCCTTCCGAGGGCGGCTTGGCCATGTGGGTGGCCGATATGGAGTTTCGCCCGCCCGCCTGTGTGCAGCGCGCGGTGGAGCGGATGGCCGAGCATGGGGTTTACGGCTATTTCGGCGATGACAGCGCCTATCTGGAGGCGATCCAGTGGTGGATGCAGGCGCGGCATGGCTGGGCCGTGGCGCGCGAGGATATCTTTACGACCCATGGGCTGGTGAACGGAACGGGGCTGTGTCTGGATGCCTTTACCGCGCCGGGCGACGGGGTGGTTCTGACCACGCCGGTCTATCACGCCTTTGCCCGCACGATCAAAGCGGCGGGGCGGGTGGTGGTGGAATGCCCGCTGGCCATGGTGGATGGCCGCTATGAGATGGATTTCGACGCTTGGGACGCGATGATGACGGGGCGGGAGCGGATGTTCCTGCTGTGCTCGCCCCACAATCCGGGGGGGCGGGTCTGGACGGAGGCGGAATTGCGCGGGGTGGCCGATTTCTGCCTGCGGCATGACCTGATCCTGGTGTCGGACGAGATCCATCATGATCTGGTCTTTCCGGGGCATCGCCATGTGCCGATGACATTGGCCGCGCCCGAGATTGCGGACCGTCTGGTGATGATGACGGCGACGACCAAGACCTTCAACATCGCGGGCAGCCATACGGGGAATGTGATCATCACCGACCCGGCGCTGAAGGCGAAGTTTGCGGGCCGGATGGCGGCGCTGGGCATTTCGGGCAACAGTTTCGGCATGCATATGGCGACCGCCGCCTATTCGCCCGAGGGGGCGGAGTGGGTGGATGGGTTGATGGGCTATCTGGATGGCAACCGGCAGGTGTTCGATCAGGGTATGGCGGCCATTCCGGGGCTGCGGTCGATGAAGCTGGAGGCGACCTATCTGGCCTGGCTGGATTTTTCCGGCACCGGGATGGCCCCGGACGAGTTCATCGCGCGGGTGGAAAAGGAGGCGCGGATCGCCACCAATCACGGGGTGAGCTTTGGTCTGGGCGGGGAGCATTTCCTGCGCTTCAACATCGCCGCACCCCGCGCGCAGGTGGTTGAGGCCGTAGCCCGGATGCAGGCGGCGTTTCGCGATCTGCAATAGCGGTTTTCAAGCGGCGCCGCATTCGCGGCATTTTCCTTGCCCTTCTGCCGGGGACTTCGCCCCGTCAGAAGCGGGTGGGGGCTGCCGCCCCCGGTCGCGCATGCGCGCCCTCCCCCGCGGGTATTTCTGCCAAGATGAAAGAGCTTAGGCTGTGGTGGGTTGCTGGCCGCCCGTGGCTTCGGTGACCTTGTCGGCGGCGGCGCGGACGAGGGTGCCAAGGCGGGTGGCGTCTGACAGGCCCATGCGGAAGGCGGGGCCGCTGACCGAGAGGCCCGCGACGGGTTCGCCGTGGCTGTTGAAGATGGGGGCCGCGACGCAGCGCATGCCTTCGGCGCGTTCCTGATCATCGATGGCGAAGCCGCGTTCGCGGGTGCGGGCAAGGTCGCGCAGGAGGGCGGTGTCGGACGTGTGGGTCAGCGAGGTGAAGCGTTCGAGGCCCTTGCGGGCGAGGATGCAGCGCGTCTTTTCCTCGGGGTACCAGGCGAGGAGGGCCTTGCCGATGCCGGAGACATGCATGGGCGCGATGGTGCCGGGGGGGAAGAAGGCGCGGATCGCCTGATGGGTTTCGACCTGTGACAGGAAGAGGACCATGTCGCCCACTTCGACGCCGAGATTGGCGGTTTCGCCACTGTCGCGCATCAGCTGATCCATCGGGGCACGGGAGCGTTCGACAACCTTGGTGCGGCGGAGGAAGGCGGAACCCACACGGAAGGCACCCGGGCCGATGTGCCAGATCTGACCCGGCTCTTCGAGTTCAACCATGCCGTGACCCTGCAGGGTGACAAGGGCGCGGTAGACGGTGGCGACGGCCTGACCGGAGGTTTCCGCCAATTCTGACAAGGTGAGGCCGGGGGCGGCGGCGAGGGTGGTGAGCAGGGTGAGCGCGCGGTCGAGCGCCTGCACGGTGTTCTGGTCGGTCTTGTCATGGAAGGCCTTGGGGCGGCCACGGGGGCGGGGTTGTGTGGGCATTTTCTGACCGATGGGGTGCGGGGTGAAGGCGGATGAAAAAGCGGGACTGACTGATTTTGTTGAAGAATAGCTTAGCCTTTACGATTTGAAAAATCTTTTCGAAAAAATTGTGTAGTGGGGATGCTGCGCCTAACGTCACGGCAGAGATTTGAGAGGAAGTGCCGATGTCGTTCCAGAATCCGCTGTTCATTCCCGGCCCCACGAACATTCCTGAAGCGATCCGCAAGGCCTGTGACATGCCGACGATCGACCATCGGTCGCCCGCCTTTGCGCGGCTGTTCAAGCCTGCGGTGGAGGGCGTGCGGCGGGTGCTGCGGATGGCGGGCGGCGAGGTGATCATCCTGCAGTCGACGGGGACGGGGGGGTGGGAGGCGGCGATCAGCAATACGCTGTCGCCCGGCGATACTGTGCTGGCGGCGCGGTTCGGGATGTTTTCCCATCGCTGGATCGACCTGTGCCAGCGGCATGGGTTGAATGTGCAGATCATCGAGACGCCTTGGGGTGAGGGCGCGCCGTTGGCGGCCATCGAAGCGGCTTTGCGTGCCGATGAGGCGGGGCGGATCAAGGCGGTGCTGGCCACGCATAACGAGACGGCGACGGGGGTGAAGTCGGATATTGCAGGGATACGCCGTGCGATGGATGCGGCGGGGCATGGGGCGCTTTTGTTCGTGGACGGGGTGAGTTCCATCGGGTCGATGCCGTTCGAGATGGCGGGCTGGGGCGTGGATATCGCCGTGGCAGGGAGCCAAAAGGGGTTCATGCTGCCCGCCGGGTTGGCCATTCTTGGGGTGTCCGACAAGGCTTTGGCGGCGATGGAGGGGGCGACGCTGCCGCGGACCTTCTTTGACTTTCGCGACATGCTGAAGAGCTATGCTGCGGGGGGCTATCCTTACACGCCTGCGGTGGGGTTGATTTCCGGCCTCGCGAAGGCGGTGGAGATGCTGGAGGATGAGGGGTTGGAGGCAGTCTATGCCCGCCATGCCCGGCTGGCCGAGGGGGTGCGCCGTGCGGTGGCGGCCTGGGGGATGAAGCCCTGCGCGGTGTCGCCGGAGTTGTATTCCGACACGGTGACGGCGGTTGTGGTGCCTGCCGGGTGCAACGGCACCGATCTGGTGAAGCTGGCGGCCGACAAGTACGGCGTGGCCTTTGGCGTGGGGCTGGGCGAGGTGGCGGGCAAGGTGTTCCGCATCGGGCATCTGGGGATGCTGACCGATGTGATGGTGCTGGCGGGGTTGGCCACGGCCGAGATGTGCATGGCCGATCTGGGCTGGCCGGTGAAGCTGGGGTCGGGCGTGGCGGCGGCGCAGGAGTTCTATCGCGGGTCGGTGGTGCCGATGGCCATGGCGGCGGAATAGTTGAGGGGGTGGGACTGGGGGCCAGCCCCCAGACCCCCGGGATATTTGTACAAAGGAGAATGGGCAGGATGAAGGATTTTGGGGGCCTGATGGTGCCGACCTTTGACGACGTGCTGGAGGCGCATGCGCGGATTGCACCATATATTCATCGGACGCCAGTGCTCACGTCGAGTTACCTCAATGCGCTGACCGGGGCTGAGTTGTTCTTCAAATGCGAGAATTTCCAGAAGGCGGGGGCGTTCAAGGTGCGGGGCGCGTCGAACGCAGTGTTCGGCTTGCGTGAGGATCAACTGGCGCGGGGGGTGGCGACGCATTCGAGCGGGAACCACGCGCTGAGCCTGTCCTATGCGGCGGGGCGGCGGGGGATACCCTGCACGGTGGTGATGCCGCGCACGGCGCCGGATGCCAAGAAGGATGCGGTGCGGGGCTATGGCGGGGTGATCGTGGAATGCGAGCCGTCGACCAGCAGCCGTGAGGCGGTGTTCGCCGAGGTGCAGGCGCGGACGGGGGCGGATTTCGTGCATCCCTACAATGACCCGCGGGTGATCGCGGGGCAGGGGACCTGTTCGCGCGAGTTGATGGAGCAGGTGCCGGGGTTGGACGCGGTTGTTGCGCCAATCGGTGGAGGCGGGATGATTTCGGGGACTTGCCTGACGCTTTCGTCGATTGCGCCGGGGGTGGAGATTTTCGCGGCCGAACCCGTCAACGCCGATGATGCGGCTCGCAGTTTCCGGGCGGGGCATATTATCGCCGATGATGCACCGGACACGGTGGCTGATGGGTTGAAGGTGCCGCTGAAGGAGCTGACTTGGCATTTCGTGAAGACCTACGCGACCGATGTTCTGACCGCCACGGAGGATGAGATCGTGGAGGCGATGAAGCTGCACTGGAAGCGGATGAAGATCGTGATTGAGGCCAGCTGCTCGGTCCCGCTGGCGGTGATCCTGAAGAACCCGGAGCGGTTCCGGGGAAAGCGGGTCGGGGTGATCCTGACCGGCGGGAATGTGGATCTGGACAAGCTGCCTTGGATGAAGGGGTGAGGATGATGGACGGAAGAACGGATTTCGACGGTCTGGAAGTGGGCTATGACATCCCGGCGCTGCCGGGGATGAGCGAGGCGGATATCCAGACGCCCTGCCTTGTGCTGGATCTGGATGCGCTGGAGCGCAACATCGTGAAGATGGGGCGGTTCGCGCGGGAAATGGGCGTGCGGCACCGGGTGCATGGCAAGATGCACAAGTCGGTGGATGTGGCGCTGTTGCAGGAACGGCTGGGCGGATCGGTGGGAGTCTGCTGCCAGAAGGTGAGCGAGGCCGAGGTTTTTGCGCGCGGCGGGATCAAGGATGTGCTGGTGAGCAATCAGGTGCGCGATGCGGCCAAGATCGACCGTCTGGCGCGCATCCCAAAGCTGGGTGCGCGGGCGATCTGCTGTGTGGATGATCTGGCCAATGTGGCCGACCTGTCGGCGGCGGCGGTGAAGCACGGCACCACGATCGAATGTCTGGTCGAGATCGACTGCGGCGCGGGGCGCTGCGGGGTGACGACGACGCCTGCGGTGGTTGCGCTGGCCAAGGCGATTGCTGCGGCGCCGGGGCTGAAGTTCAGCGGCATTCAGGCCTATCAGGGCGCGATGCAGCACATGGACAAGTATGAGGATCGCAAGGCCAAGATCGACATTGCGGTGGCGATGGTGCGGGATGCGGTCGACACGCTGATGGCCGAGGGGATCGCCTGCGATATCGTCGGCGGGGGCGGGACGGGGTCCTATTACTTTGAGGGCAATTCGGGGGTGTATAACGAATTGCAGTGCGGGTCCTACGCCTTCATGGATGCCGATTACGGGCGCATTCTGGACAAGGATGGCAAGCGGATCGATCAGGGCGAATGGGAGAATGCGCTGTTCATCCTGACCAGCGTGATGAGCCATGCCAAGGCCGAGAAGGCGATTTGTGACGCGGGGTTGAAGGCGCAGTCGGTGGATAGCGGGCTGCCGGTGATTTATGGCCGGACGGATGTGAAATACGTCAAATGCAGCGATGAGCATGGCGTGATCGACGACCCCCAAGGCGTGCTGAAGGTCAATGACAAGCTGCGTCTGGTGCCGGGGCATTGTGACCCGACCTGCAATGTCCATGACTGGTATGTCGGTGTGCGGGGTGGCAAGGTCGAGGTGGTCTGGCCCGTCTCGGCGCGCGGCAAGGCGTATTGAGACAAGGGGGGTGCGGGGGGAGCCGTTGCTTCCCCCGCCCGCTGGACAGGGGCCAGAGCGCCCGGATTGGAAGACCCATGTTGATTATCCCCGAGGCGTTGATCGCCGATCTGGTTTCCCCCGATGATGCCTATGCGGCAGTGGCCGCGACCTTTGCCGCCATGGCGCGCGGTGAGGCCTACAACTTTCCCGTGGTGCGAGAGGCGCTGGGCGAGGGGCGGCAATACGGGTTCAAGTCCGGGCTGGACCGGGCAGGTGGGATGCTGGGGGTGAAGGCGGGGGGGTATTTTCCGGGCAATGCCGCGCGGGGGATCACCAACCACCAGTCGACCGTCTATCTGTTCGATCCTGACAGCGGGCGGCCCACGGCCATGGTGGGGGGCAATCTGCTGACGGCGCTGCGGACAGCGGCGGCGAGCGCGCTGTCCATTGACCGGCTGGCGCGGAAAGAGGCGCGGGTGCTGGGCATCGTGGGGGCGGGGCATCAGGCGGGGTTCCAGTTGCGCGCGGCGGCGCGGGTGCGGAACTGGGACCGGGTGATCGCGTGGAACCTGCACCCGGAGATGCTGCCCAAGTTGGGCGCGGTGGCAGCGGAGTTGGGCCTGCCCTTCGAGGCGGTGGGGCTGGAGCGGATGGTGGAGGCAGATGCGATCATCACAATCACCTCATCCCCTGCGGCATCGCTGATGGCGGCACATGTGTCGCCGGGCACGCATCTGGCCTGCATGGGGACGGATACCAGAGGCAAGCAGGAGGTGGAGCTTGCGCTGGTGGCAAAGGCGCGGCTGTTTACGGATGAGGTGGCGCAGTCGGTTTCCATCGGTGAAGCACAGCATGCCATGGCGGCGGGGCTGGTGGCCGAGGGCGATATCACGCCCTTGGGCGCGGTGCTGACGGGCGCGCATCCGGGGCGCGGGTCGGACAAGGAGATCACGCTGTTCGATGGCACAGGCGTGGGTTTGCAGGATCTGGC
>PNND01000408.1 GCA_013824045.1 Rhodobacter sp.
TAGCGCCTTCCGCCTTTCGGATGACACCGGAACAGGTGATGCAGGCTGTCTCTGCCCTGACGGGCCGACAACCCCTGCACGATGTCACCCGCGCCGCCCATTGCGCTGCCTTCTGGACAGCGGATGGCTTGATCGCCGCGCGTGAGGATGTGGGGCGGCATAACGCGCTGGATAAACTGGCGGGCCACCTGATCCGCGCGGGGTCGCCGCAGGGGGCGGTCGTGCTGACCAGCCGCGTTTCCATCGACATGGTGCAGAAGGTCTGCGCGCTGGGCGCGCCGATCCTGATCGCTGTCTCTGCCCCCACCGCCCATGCCGTCGATCTGGCCGAAGATGCGGGTCTGACCCTGATAGCCCTTGCCCGGCCTGACCGGTTCGAGGTTTTTACCCATTCCGACCGACTGATGGAGAGCGCCCATGTCCGCTGACCCGCATGAAAAGCTGATCTACATGGCGAACCAGATCTCAAAATTCTTCGAATCCAAACCCCATGCCGAAGGCGTGGCCGGGATCGCCGCCCATATCAACGATTTCTGGGAACCCCGGATGCGGCGGCACCTGTTCGAAGTGGTGGATGCCGGTGGCACCGGCCTGCGACCCCTGGTGATGGAAGCCGCCCAAGCCATCCGCCGCCCCGCTCCTGAACACGCCTGACCGTGCGGAGCGGCATGCGCCGCATTCCTTTTCTGTCGTCGGCGCCTTCGCGCCTCCTCCGCGGTTAAGGGGCGTGCCGCCCCCTCTGTCCGCATGCGCGGCCATTCACCCCCTGCGAGTACTTGGGCCAAGATGAAGGGCACGGGCGGGCGTTAACCTTAACACTGGCTTGCCGGGCCGTCCGCTGCGTGCATACGCCTGTCTGCACCGCCACCTGCACCGCGTGCTGCACAGGCGGAATGCAGGGTTCGACGATGGATTATTCCGACGCGATACCCAGCAGATAGCGCCCGTAATCGTTCTTGCGGAAGGTTTCTGCCCGCTTAAGCAGATCGTCCCGCGTGATGAACCCCGCCCGCCATGCGATCTCATCCGGGCTGCCAACCTGTAATCCCTGACGGTCTGTGAGGGTGCGAACGAAGTTGCCCGCATCCAGCAATGACCCATGGGTTCCCGTGTCGAGCCACGCATAGCCCCGGCCCATCAACTCTACCTGAAGGCTGCCCTCACTGCGATATTTCTCAAGCAGATCAACGATTTCCAACTCGCCCCGTGGCGAAGGACGGATCGTTTCCGCAAGATCGGGCGCGCG
The DNA here is from genome assembly GCA_013824045.1 of Rhodobacter sp. Taxonomy (GTDB): domain Bacteria; phylum Pseudomonadota; class Alphaproteobacteria; order Rhodobacterales; family Rhodobacteraceae; genus Paragemmobacter. The sequence continues at coordinate 1,247 of PNND01000408.1, forward strand.
CCCGTCAAGATAGTAGAGGCCGGTCACGGCATAGTTTGACGGGGGCTGTTCCGGCTTTTCGATGATCGCGCGCACCTGTCCGGCACTGTCGAAATCCACCACGCCATAGCGTTCGGGGTCGGCGACACGGTAGCCAAACACAGTCCCGCCGCTGGCCTGAGCGTCTGCCGTGGCCAGAGCCTGCGGCAGGCCGTGGCCGAAAAAGATGTTGTCCCCCAAGACCATGGCAGATGGCGCGCCGTTCAGGAAATCCCGCGTCAGAAGATAGGCCTGCGCCAGCCCATCGGGCGAGGGCTGAATGATATAGGTGAAGGAAAGCCCCCATTGGCTGCCATCCCCCATAAGCCTTTGGAATTGCGCCTGATCCTCGGGCGTGGTGATGATCGCGATGTCGCGGATACCGCCCAGCATCAGCACCGACAGCGGATAATAGATCATCGGCTTGTCATAGATCGGTAGCAATTGCTTCGACACGCCCATGGTGATCGGCCACAGCCGCGTGCCGGACCCGCCGGCGAGGAGGATGCCTTTGCGTTTCTTCATGCGCGCAACTCCTTGATTATGTCGGAAAGGCCCTGCCGCCAGTCAGGGCGGGGGATGCCGAAGATTTGGGTCAGGCTGGAACAATCGAGACGCGAATTCATCGGTCGTGCTGCCGGGGTGGGATAGGCTGACGACGGAATATCCTGGATCGTGCAGGGCAATCCGGCCTCGGCCATGATGGCGCGGGCGAAATCGGCCCAGCTGGTATCGGGGCTGCCCGCAAAGTGATGCGTCCCGCTATCTGCCTTGTCGCAAAGCGCGGTTGCCGCCGAGAAGAGCGCGTTGGCAATGGCAGCAGCGGGGGTTGGCCCGCCAATTTGATCTGCAACCACGTTCAGGCTTGCGCGGTCGGCCCCCAGACGCAGCATGGTTTTCACGAAGTTCTGACCATGGGTAGACACGACCCAGCTGGTGCGCAGGATCAAATGCCGCGCATCGCTGGCACGGATTGCCACCTCACCGGCCAGCTTGGACCTGCCATAGGCATTGACCGGCGCTGTGGGGTGGTCTGGCAGGAACGGGGCATTGCCTTTGCCATCAAAGACATAGTCGGTAGAGACATGCAGGAAGGGCACACCCTTCGCCGCACAGGCCCGTGCCATCGCACCCGGGCTGTGGCCATTCACGGCGGTGGCGGCGGCCTCTTCCGTTTCGGCCTTGTCGACAGCCGTCCAGGCAGCGGCGTTGATGACCGCATCCGCAGGATATGCCGCAACCGCAGCGGCGCAGGCGGCGGGATCGGACAGATCGGCAAGGTCGCGACCCAGAAATGTACACTGCACCCCCGCAGGCGCACGACGGGCCAATTCTTGGGCCACCTGTCCGGTCTGGCCGAAAACCAAGAGCTTCACGCCTTGACCCCCAGCCGTTGCCCCACACCCTGACGCGCCTGCAGCGGACGCCACCACGCCTCATTGTCGAGATACCAGCGCACGGTACGGCGCAGGCCTTCCTCCAGCGTGACAGAGGGACGCCAACCCAACTCTTCCCGGATGCGGGTGGGATCAATGGCATAGCGCAGGTCATGGCCGGGGCGATCGGTGACGAAGGTGATCAGCCGGTCATGCGGTGCACTGTCTGGGCGCATCTCATCCAGCAGGGCACAGATGGTGCGGACGATGTCGATGTTCTTCGCCTCATTCTCGCCGCCGATATTGTAGCTGCGGCCAATGGGGCCTCTTTCCAGCACTGTCAGCAAGGCATCGGCATGATCTTCGACGAACAGCCAGTCCCGCACATTTTCGCCCTTGCCATAGACGGGAATGGGCTTTCCCGCCAAAGCGTTCAGAATGACGACCGGGATCAGCTTTTCGGGAAAGTGGAAGGGGCCGTAATTGTTGGAACAATTCGTCAGCACCACCGGCAATCCATAGGTTTCATGCCAGGCGCGGACAAGGTGATCCGACGCGGCCTTGGAAGCCGAATAGGGGCTGCGCGGATCATAGGGCGTGTCTTCGGTGAACTTGCCCGTGGGGCCGAGCGAGCCGAAAACCTCATCGGTCGAGATGTGGTGAAACCGGAAATCGGCAGGCTTGCCCCTCGCCTGCCACCAGGCGCGCACGGCCTCCAGCAGGGTAAAGGTGCCGGTCACGTTCGTTTCAATGAAATCCGCCGGGCCATCGATGGACCGGTCGACATGGCTTTCCGCCGCCAGATGCATCACAGCATCCGGGTTGTGTGCGGCGAGGATACGGTCCAGCGCGGCACGGTCACGGATATCGGCCTTTTCAAAGGCATAGCCCGGAGCGTTGCCGACAGAGGCCACATTGTCCAGACAGGCGGCATAGGTCAGCGCATCAAGGTTCACAATGGAGTGGCCGCGTGCAATGGCCAAGCGCACCACGGCAGAGCCGATGAAGCCTGCCCCCCCGGTCACGAGAATTTTCATACAGCACCTTCAAAGGTAAATGGAGAGGTCCAGCCATCAAAGGCCGGCGCGGCGGCATCCTTGGCGGAAAGGACCGGGTTGTCGCTCAGGCCCCAGTCAATTCCGACGCTGTCCCACCGCACCGCACCGTCGCAGTCGGGGGCATAAAGATCGGTGCATTTATACTGCACTTCGGTATCCGGCATGAGCGTGGCAAAGCCATGCAGAAACCCTTTCGGCACGAAGAGCTGCCTCCCATTTTCGGCTGTAAGATCAACGGCAACCCATTTTCCATAGGTGGGCGATCCTGCCCGCACATCCACCGCCACATCGCGGATGGCACCGCGCGAACAGCGCACCAGCTTGTCCTGCGCGCGCGGTGGCGATTGGTAATGCAAGCCCCGCAAGGTGCCTTGCTGTGTGGAAAACGAATGGTTGTCCTGCACGAAGGCAAGGTCCAGCCCCGCCGCCGCCATGCGCGCGGCGTTCCATGTTTCGCTGAACCATCCCCGAGCGTCGCCGAAACGGGCTGGGATCAGGATCAGAACGCCGGGAAGATCTGTAGGTTCAATATTCATGGGGTTGCCGTCGCATGTCTTCGGGGCAGGAATTGGGCATCACATCAGCGCGGATATGGCATCTGCCACGGCGCGGCCAAGCGCTGCATGGGCGGCTTCGTCAAAATGCACCCCATCGATCGGGCTGACTTCGATCACCTGACCGGCATTCAGAAAGCCCACGCCGCGCGATCGGGCGAGATCGGCATAAAGCGGGGCCAGCGCCTGTGATCGCGCAGCACCACCCCAGAATTCCGTCTTGATCGGCCCGGTTTCCACAACCGGCGGGGGGCAGATCAGCAGGATACGAAAGCCGCCATGCCGGTTCTGGTATTCAAGCGACATCGCGACATCCAGCAGACCGGCAACTCCCACCACCACCTGCTCCGGCTGTGTCGCAAAGCGGGTCTTCACGTCATTCGTGCCGAGCATCAGCGTCATCACGTCTATGGGGCCATGCGATTGCAGCGCCATGCGCAGGGCCGGGCGGCCATTCATGATATCGCCCATGACCGGATCGTCATATTGTGCTGTCCGTCCCGGCAGGCCTTCCTCAACCAGTTCCCAGCCAGCGCCTAGGGCGGCGTGGGTCACGGTGGGCCAACGCACGCCAGCGCCAAAGCGGTGATATTCGGCGCGGTCGATGATGGGTGGGGTGCCATGGGTGTTGCTGTCGCCAAAGGTCAGCAGAACGGGCATGCAGGTTCCTCAATCGTTGTTGTGGCGCAGGTTATGGTGCCTGCCACTGCAGGTAAAGCGGCTTTGCCCCCTTGGCCTTTCCCCGCCCCGCGCGCATATAGAGGCGGCGACAGAGACGCGACGGGGTATGCGATGTTCAGTATGGATGACAAGACGGTGCCGCAGGGTGACCTGATCAAGGATAGCACCGAAGCGACCTTCATGCAGGATGTGATCGAGGCCAGCCGAGAGGTGCCGGTCATCGTCGACTTCTGGGCCACCTGGTGCGGCCCCTGCCGGACACTTGGCCCGGCGCTGGAGGCGGCGGTCAAGGCCGCCAAGGGCAAGGTTCGTATGGTGAAGGTCGATGTCGACAAGAACCAGATGATCGCCGCGCAACTTCGCATCCAGTCGATCCCCACGGTCTATGCCTTTTGGCAAGGCCAGCCCGTTGACGGGTTTCAGGGCGCAATTCCGGCATCCGAAATCAAGGCATTCATCGACAAGCTGACTGCGCTGACCGGTGAAGATGGCGGTCTGGCCGAGGCGCTGGAAGCCGCCGAACAGATGCTGGCCGAGGGCGCGGTGGCCGATGCGGCCGAGACTTTTGCCGCCATCCTTGGCGAAGAGCCTGAAAACGCGGGTGCCTATTCCGGGCTGATCCGTTGCCATCTGGCGCTGGATCAGCTGGATCAGGCCGAGGCGATGCTGACCGCCGTCCCGCCCGCCCTTGCCAAGGCCAAAGAGATCGAGGCTGCGCGGGCGCAGCTGGAACTGGCGCGGCAAGCCGCGAATGCCGGACCGGAACAGGAATTGCGCGCCGCCGTTCAGGCCGATCCGCAGGACCGGCAGGCGCGCTTTGATCTGGCGCTGGCCCTGCACGCCGCAGGCAAGGTGGATGAGGCAGTGGATGTGCTGCTGGATCTGTTCAAGCTGGACCGCGAGTGGAACGACGGCGCCGCGAGAACCCAGCTGATGACGATGTTCGAAGCGCTGAAGCCCACCGATCCGATCGCGCTGAAGGGGCGGCGCAGGCTTTCATCAATGATATTTGCCTGAACGCCGTGACGGCCTAAGTCAGAGCAGATGATGAACATCACCGACCTGCCAGAGACAATCGCCGTCTTCCCGCTGCCCGGCGCGCTGTTGCTGCCCCGTGGCCGCCTGCCGTTGCACATCTTTGAGCCACGCTATCTGGCGATGATCGAGGATTGCCTGAAGACCAAGCACCGCCTGATCGGGATGATCCAGCCGCGCGAAGTGCCGGGAACCGGTGAGAAACGCCTCAATGCCATCGGCTGCGCCGGGCGGGTGACAGGCTTTTCGGAAACCGAAGACGGGCGCTACATGATCACCCTTGCGGGCATGTCGCGGTTTCGGGTGCGTGAAGAAGTGCAGGGTTTTACCCCCTATCGCCGTTGTTCGGTGGATTGGGCGGGGTTTCAGCGCGATCTGGGCCCGGTCGAGGAAGACCCCGGATTTCAGCGACCGGAATTTCTAGCGGCTTTGGGGCGTTACTTTCAGACGATGAACCTGTCCACCGATTGGTCCAGCCTGAAAGAGGCGGAGACCGAACTGCTGATCAATTCGCTGTCCATGCTGTGCCCCTTCAGCCCCGAAGACAAGCAGGCGCTTCTCGAAGCGCCGTCGCTGACAACCCGGCGTGAAACGCTGGTGACGTTGATGGAGTTTGCCCTGCGCGGCGGATCGGGCGAGGAGATCATGCAATGACTGACGCCACGGTAATTGACCGCCGCATGCTTGAGGCGCTGGTCTGCCCTGTCACGCAGGCGGTCCTGTCCTATGATGCCGAGCGGCAGGAACTGATTTCCAAGGCCGCGCATCTGGCCTTTCCCATCCGCGACGGCATCCCCATCATGCTGGTGGGCGAGGCGCGCAAGCTCGACTAGATCGCCTTGCCGGCCAGCAGGCGCGGCAGATCACCCTGCAATCCGGCGGCTTGCCGGATGAAACGGCGGCGCAGGCCCGGCATGGCGTTGACGATCCCCAGCCCCAGATCACGCCCGGCGCGCAGGATCGGGTTGTCGTTGGAAAACAGCCGATTGACCGTATCCATCCCCAAGGCCAGCGTCGTGGCATCGAACCGGCGCCAGCGCTGATAGGCCTCCAGCGTGGTCTGGCTGCCGATGTCTTCGCCCCGGCGCGCGGCTTCGATCACCACCTGAGCCAAGGCAGCCACATCGCGCAGGCCAAGGTTCAGGCCCTGCCCGGCAATCGGATGCACGCCATGGGCGGAATCCCCAACCAAGGCGACGCGCGGCGCGATGAATCGTTCGGCCAGCGATAGCGACAGGGGATAGGTGAACCGGTCGCCCGCAAGGCTGATCTCGCCAAGGAAATCCCCGAAACGCGGCCGCAGCGCCGCCAGATACTGGTCATCCGGCAGAGCCTGGATGCGGGCAGCGTTGTCCTCGGTCTCGCTCCAGACGATGCTGGAATGGTGACCGCCCTTCAGCGGCAGAATGGCAAGCGGACCTTCTGGCATGAAGAACTGATGCGCGATGCCCTGATGATCCTGTTCATGGTGGATCGCGGTGACCAGCGCGGTCTGGCCATATCCCCAGCCCACGCGGCGGATGCCCGCCCGCGCGGCGGTACCGCTGCCGCGCCCATCGCAGCCGATCAACAGGCGGCCGGTCAGCGACTTGCCGCTGCCCAAAGTGATGGTCACGGCATTTGCCGCCACCTCCTGCGCGGTGACGGTTTCGCCGGACAGAAGGGTGACGTTCGGCTCTTCTGCCATGGCGGCAAGGAAGGCCGCATAAAGAAAGCGATCCTCGAGAAGGAACCCCATCGGCCCCTCTTCGATCTCGGCGGCGTCAAAGGTCAGGAAGAACGGCGCGGGCCCTTGTCCGGCCAGCCC
>PNND01000235.1 GCA_013824045.1 Rhodobacter sp.
GGATGTGTTCCGTGTGTTCGATTCTCTCAACTGGGTTGAAAACATGCGCGTCGCAATGGATGCGGTGCTCGAGTCGAACAAGCTCTGCGAAGGCACGATCTGTTATACCGGCGACGTGCTCGACCCGAACCGCGCCAAGTACGACATCAAGTATTACGTGGACCGCGCCAAAGAGCTGAAATCCGCAGGTGCCCATGTCCTCGGGCTCAAGGATATGGCGGGCCTGATGAAACCCGCCGCCGCCCGCGTCCTGATCAAGGCGCTGAAGCAGGAGATCGGCCTGCCCATCCACTTCCACACCCATGATACGGCAGGCGGTGGCGTCGCCACCATCATGGCCGCCTGCGATGCGGGCGTAGATGCGGTGGACTCCGCGATGGACGCCTTCTCCGGCGGCACCTCACAACCCTGCCTCGGCGCGATTGTCGAAGCGCTGCGGCATACCGAGCGCGACACGGGCCTCGATATCTCGGCCATCCGGTCGATCTCCAACTACTGGGAACACGTCCGCACCCAGTATGCCGCCTTCGAATCCGGCCTGCCCGCACCCGCCTCCGAGGTCTATCTCCACGAAATGCCGGGGGGGCAATTCACCAACCTCAAGGCGCAGGCCCGCTCGCTGGGGCTCGAAGAGCGCTGGCCCGAAGTGGCGCAGGCCTATGCCGACGCCAACCAGATGTTCGGCGATATCGTCAAGGTGACCCCGTCCTCCAAGGTCGTGGGCGACATGGCCCTCATGATGGTGGCCCAGGGCCTGACCCGCGCGCAGGTCGAAGACCCCGACACCGAGGTGGCCTTCCCCGAATCTGTCGTGGACATGCTGCGCGGCAATCTCGGCCAGCCCCATGGCGGCTGGCCCGAAGGCATCCTGAAAAAGGTGCTCAAGGGCGAAGCGCCGCTTACCGAACGCCCCGGCAAGACCCTGCCGCCGGTCGATTTCGCCGCCACCCGCGCCTATCTCGAAAAGGAACTGACAGGCTACAAGGTGGATAACGAAGACGTAAACGGCTACCTCATGTATCCTAAGGTCTTCCTTGATTACATGGGCCGCCACCGCCTTTACGGCCCCGTCCGCGCCCTGCCCACCAAGACCTTTTTCTACGGCATGGAACCGGGCGAAGAGATCACCGCCGAAATCGACCCCGGCAAGAACCTCGAGATCCGCCTGCAGGCCGTGGGCGAAACCACCGAGGATGGCGATGTCCGCGTGTTCTTTGAACTCAACGGCCAGCCCCGCGTCGTCCGCATCGCCAACCGCGCGGTGAAGGCCAAAACCGCCGCCCGGCCAAAGGCGCAGGACGGCAACCCCGCCCATGTCGGCGCGCCGATGCCGGGCTCCATCGCCTCTGTCGCGGTGACCGTCGGCCAGAAGGTCCGCGCGGGCGATCAGTTGCTGACGATCGAGGCGATGAAGATGGAAACCGGCCTGCATGCCGACCGTGAGGCGGTGGTCAAGGCGCTGCATGTCCATGCAGGCAGCCAGATCGATGCCAAAGACCTGCTGATCGAATTCGAATGACACTCGCGATCACCGGATCCTACGCCGCGGCCCTGACCGCGCTTTACCTGCTCCTCTCGCTGCGGGTGATCGCCGTGCGGCGGTCACAGCGCATCAATCTGGGCGATGGCAATGACCCCGACATGCTGCGCCGGATGCGGGCGCATGGCAACTTTGCCGAATATGTGCCGCTTGGCCTGTTGCTTTTGCTCATCGCCGAACAGCAGGGCACCGCCGCGCTCTGGTTGCATCTGACTGGCCTTCTCCTTCTGGCCGGTCGCCTCGCACATGGTCTGAACTTCACCTACGCGCTGAAAAGCATGCTCTTGCGCACCGGCGGCATGGCGCTGACCTTCGCCTCCCTCATCATCGGCGCGATCCTTGCCTTGCCGCTTTGACTGTATGCGCCCTCCCGGAATTTTCGCCCGAGCCTTCGTTTTTCCCCTTGCAGCCGCCTGCGGCTGTTTATACATCCTCGCTGGTCCAACCGGCGCGGGCGTAGCTCAGGGGTAGAGCATAACCTTGCCAAGGTTAGGGTCGTGAGTTCGAATCTCATCGCCCGCTCCAGTCGGACCTGCCAAAAGGCCGCCCATCGGGCGGCCTTTTGCATTGCACCACACCATCTGCCTTGCGGATATCCGCGCCAAACCACACAATTTTTTCAACGGCCAAGGCCGCAGCGCGGCCTGATTTTTCGCAGAAAAATCGCCCACCTTAGACAGCAACTTTCCCCTTGCGTGACCGCCCGCCCCGCACTATCACCCGCCCACGGAGTGCGGGCGTAGCTCAGGGGTAGAGCATAACCTTGCCAAGGTTAGGGTCGTGAGTTCGAATCTCATCGCCCGCTCCAGTTTTCAGAAAAAGAAAAGTCGGCAGCGCGATTTCAGGATGCCGCGTCATGCGGACCCATTCTGCCGGCGGTCAGACTTCGGGCCTGCAGCCATGACATGCGCGCCGGCAATCGGCAATCCATCAATCCTCTCTGACGCGCGTCCGACCCCGACCTCGGGCTTGCCTCCCTCCGAACAGGCCATCAGCAAGGCACGGCAACGGCATTCCGCTCCAATCAAGTCACCTGCGCCTATTGGAGAATGGCGGAATTTCGCCCTACCCCACCACCGGGCCCCGCCGTCCGCGGTGCGGTCATGATGCCATCGCCCGCTACCACCTGCATCCGCGCCGCCCGCAACAGGCGTAAGGGCACCGCGCCCAGAATGGGGGCCTGCACCGGCATGCCCACCGCGATGTCCGGCGCGGGAATGTCCAGTTCACGATAGGCCGCCCACATCGGCCCACGTGCGCTTTGCAGCGCCATCTGCAACTCCACCGGGTCCGGCTTGCTGCCCCGATCCAGCACCGAGACGAAGTCCCCCGATCCGGCATAGGCCAGCCGGTACTGCGCCGCTGGCAGCGCCTCTAGGATCTGTTCCGCCGCCTCAGAGAGGAAGTCATAATAATCCAGTCGCTCCAGATGCCCAAAGGCCCAAAGCGCATTGCGCAGGCGCAAGCAGATCACCACCGTGCCGGGCAGCCCCGACCAACCAAGTGATACCAGATGGTTCTCCAGCACCAGATAATCGACAACGCCCTCCTCGGCATTCGGCAGGACCGCATCCTCAAAGCCAAAGCCGAAACTCTGCTGCGCGCGCAGCGAGCCGATCTCGTCCTGCAAGGCGGCCGTCTGCCGCCGCTCCTGCAGGATGCGCTCCACCATCGACAGGCGCGCGCCCAGTTCCACGCTTTCCAGCGGCTTGTGCAGGAAATCATTCGCCCCCGCCTCCAGCGCCGCCTTCACCCGGTCCCGCTCGGTGACCGACGAAATCATGATGATCGGTGTCACCTTATGCGCCGCCGTCGCCCGCAAACCGGCGCACAGTTCCGCCCCGGTCATCCCCGGCATCTCCAGATCCAGCAGGAACAGGTCGGTCACGATCCGCCCCGCCTGGGCCTCGCGCAGCGCCTGCGTCGGATCGCCGAACGTACCCACCACCTCGACGTCATGCGCGCGCAGGTATTCCGTCACGATGGCCAGAAAGATCGGGTCGTCATCGACACAGACAATGCGCATGGGAACTCCTTGATCCGCTCCGACAACGACCCGATGAACCAAGGGGTCAACCTTTCAACCAGAACGGCAGCAGGGTCCCCCATTAAAGGGCTGCACCACCGCTTTCCTTAAGATTTCTTTCCGAAACAACCCTGACGTGCATTTCGGGGGCCAGCTCAGCCAAAAGTCACAAACTTGCGAACGCTTCTCATTCCTATTGACTTTGCGAACTATTCTCACATATGTCTCTGGTAATCTTTCCCTACCCCGCATGGTTCAAGATCCAACAGAAAAAGGCCGACACCGCATGATCGACCGCCGTTCCCTTCTGCTGACCTTCTCCCTCGCCCCGCTTCTCGGCACCCGCGCAATGGCCCAGACGGCCCCCGCATCGGTCGCGGCCACCACCGGGATGATCGCCGACATTGCCCGCCGCCTGACCGGGGGCGATGTCTCTGCCCTGATGGGCGCAGGGATGGACCCGCACAGCTATCGCCCCACCCGCTCTGATATCCTCGCCCTGTCGCGGGCCGACGTCATCCTCTGGCACGGTCTGAACCTCGAGGCGCAGTTTAACGATGTGATGGCCGACCTCGCCCGTCAGCGCACCGTCGTCGCCCTCGCCGACAGCCTGCCCCGCGCCGAACTGCTCTCCGATCCCGAATACACCGATCGCCCCGATCCCCATGTCTGGTTCGATCCGAAACTCTGGGCGGATGTCGTGCGCAATGCCTCGGATGTGCTGGCCACCGCAGGGTTCGACACTGCCGCCCCGGCCGAGGCGCTGCTTGCAGACATCGCCGCACTCGACACCTATGCACAGCAGGTTCTGGCCACCGTCCCCGAACCCGCGCGCATGCTTGTCACCGCCCATGACGCCTTCGCCTATTTCGGCCGCGCCTATGGCTGGCAGGTCGAAGGCATTCAGGGCATCTCGACCGAATCCGAGGCGGGCCTCGCCCGCATCACGGAACTCGTCGATCTTTTGGTCACCCGCAAGATCGGCGCCGTCTTTGTCGAAAGCTCCGTGTCGGACCGCGCGATCCGCGCCCTGATCGAAGGCGCCGCAGCACAAGGTCATACCATCACCATCGGGGGTGAGCTATATTCCGATGCGATGGGCCCCGATGGCACCTATGAAGGCACCTATATCGGCATGATCGACCACAACATCACCACCATCGCCCGCGCCCTCGGCGGCGATGCGCCCGAACGCGGCATGGCCGGCAAACTGAACGCAGGCACCTGATGGTTGACCCCACCCCGATCCCTGTCGCCGAAACAGCGCTTGCCGTCACCGGGCTGACCGTGTCCTACGCGGCCCTGCCCGTGGTCGAAGGGATCAACGCACGCTTTCCCAAGGGGACGATGACCGCGATCATCGGCCCCAACGGGGCGGGCAAATCCACCCTGCTGAAAGCCGCGCTCGGGCTGGTTCCGGCTGTAGCGGGTGAGGTGCGCGCCTTCGGTCAGCCGGTCGCCAAGGCGATGCCGCGCATCGCCTATGTCCCGCAACGCGCCGCCGTGGACTGGGAATTTCCCGCCCGCGTGATCGACGTCGTCCAGATGGGCCTCTATCGCAAGACCGGCCTTCTGGGCCGCATGACCCCAGCGCTGAAGGCGCAGGCGGTAGATTGCCTTGCCCGCCTCGGCATGGCCGATTTCGCCCAGCGCCAGATCGGCGCGCTCTCGGGCGGCCAGCAACAGCGCGTCTTCCTCGCCCGCGCCTTGGCGCAAGAGGCGGACCTGATGATCCTTGATGAACCCTTCGCCGGCGTCGACGCCGCGACGGAATCCGCCATTATCACCGTCCTCCACGCCCTGCGGGCCGAAGGCAAGACCGTGATCGCCGTGCATCATGACCTTGCCACGGTCAGCGCCTATTTCGACCGCGTGCTGCTTCTGAACCGCCGCGTCATCGCCGAAGGTCCCACCACCACCACCTTCCGCCGCGCCACCGTGGCCGAGGCCTATGGCAACACCCTCCTCACTTCCATCCCGGCCTGATCCCCTGACCCAGCCAGCACCCATAGAATGACCGCCGACCTCCTTCAGGCCCTCCTGTTTCAGGGGGGCTACAACGCCGCCCTCGTCAGTCTGGGCGCGGCGCTGCTCGGCCTTGCGGCGGGGGCAGTGGGGGCCTTCACCACCCTGCGCCGCCGTGCGCTCACCTCGGATGCCATGGCCCATGCCACTCTGCCCGGCATCGGGCTAGCCTTCCTTGCCATGGCCGCCTTTGGCGGGGATGGTCGCAACCTTGCAGGACTGCTGATCGGGGCGGGGCTTACCGCCGCACTGGGCCTTTACTGGCTGCAGCGCCTCACCGACACCACCCGCCTGCCCGAAGATGCCGCCACTGGCGCGATCCTCTCCACCTTCTATGGCGCGGGCATCGTGATCCTGACCGTGATCCAGAACCTGTCGCTGGGCCGCCCTGCCGGGTTGGAGGGGTTCCTTCTCGGCTCCACCGCCGGGATGCTGAAATCCGACGCCATCCTGATTGCCGCAGGCGGGGCCGTGATCCTGGCCCTGCTCCTGATCCTGCGCCGCGCGCTGGCGATGACTGCGTTTGATCCCGGCCATGCCCGGCTCATGGGCATCAACACCCGCGCCGCCGATATGGCGCTTTTGCTGCTGACGCTGGCCTGCGTCCTGTTGGGCCTGCGCGTGGTGGGGCTGATCCTGATCGTGGCGCTGCTGATCACCCCCGCCCTGACCGCGCGCCTCTGGTCAGACCGGATCGGCGTGGTGGCCCTGCTGGCGGGCGGGATCGGGGCTTTTGCGGGCCATCTGGGGGCCTCGCTCTCACTCGTCCTTCCCGACCTTCCCACCGGCCCCGCCATCGTGCTCATCACCTTCACGGCCTTCCTCCTGTCGGTCCTCTTTGCCCCCGGACGCGGCCTCATCGCCCGCGCGCTGACCCGCGCGCGTCAGGCAGCCTTGGTGCGCGCATGACCTTCGGCGCGGAATTCGTCCCCCTCACCCTGCCGCCGCTCGTCATCGCGGTGCTGGCCGCCTTGGCCTGCGCCGCGCCGGGCAATTTCCTGCTGCTGCGCGGCCAGTCGATGCTGGGCGATGCGATGTCGCATGTCGTCCTGCCCGGTATCGTCACGGCCTTCCTGCTGACAGGCTCTGCCGCCCAACCTGTGATGCTGGCGGGCGCACTGGCCGCTGCTGCCGTCTCCTCGGCCCTGATCGAAGGCATCCGCCGCGCCACCGGGGCCGATCCGGGGGCCGCCATGGGCGTGACCTTCACCGCAATGTTCGCGCTGGGTGTGCTGCTTCTGGAAACCTCCGGCGCGGGGGCGGTGCATCTGGATGTGGAACACGCGCTTTATGGCAATCTCGAAGGCCTGATCTGGATCGACGCGACCGGATGGGCCTCGCTCGCCGACCCTGCCGCGCTTGCCACCCTTCCCCCGGAACTGCCTGCATTGGCCATCGCCACGGCTGCTATCCTTGGCGCACTTGCCCTGTTCTGGCGCCCGCTGACCATCGCCACCTTCGACGAAGGCTTCGCCAACAGCGCCGGAATCCCCACCCGCTGGATTTCGGCTGGCGTGACCGGCCTCACCGCCTTGGCCGCCGTCGCGGCCTTTTCCGCCGTGGGATCGATCCTCACCATCGCCATGCTGATCTGCCCCCCCGCCACCGCGCGCCTGCTGACCGACAGCCTGCCGCGCCAAATGGCGCTGTCGCTCGCCATCGCCGCCCTCTCCGCCGCCCTCGGCACCGTGATCGCGGGCTACTTGCCGTTGGCGCTGGGGCTCGGCTTCTCCGTCTCGGCCTCCGGCAGCATCGCCGTGCTGTCCGGCATCTTCCTCGGCCTTGCCGCCACCATCGGCCCGCGCCGCCGCAGACTGGCCGCCGCGCCCTGACAGCTTTCCAAACCGCGCCCCAGCGCCTATAAGGCCGCAAAGCAAGGGGAATCCGCGATGCGTCAGGCCAAGATCCACCGCAAGACCGCAGAAACCGATGTCGCCGTCAGCCTGAACATTGATGGCACCGGGCGATATGACTGCCACAGCGGCGTGGGCTTCTTCGACCACATGCTGGATCAGCTGGCCCGCCACTCGCTCATCGACCTTGAGGTCAAGGCCAAAGGCGATCTGCATATCGACGAT
>PNND01000348.1 GCA_013824045.1 Rhodobacter sp.
CCCAACGGTGCCGTTTCCATCCGCATGCCCGAAAGCGCGCGGTCGGATGACCACGACACGCACACGAAAACCTCCACCATCCGCGTCCACCGCGTGGGCCAACCTGATGAAGATCTCAGCATGGCCGACGAACCCGGCCATCAAGAGCTGTGCGAACGCGAACAGGCCTACATGGCCCGAGCCATCATCGAAGACATCGACCTGACCCGCCACATGGAAGACGCGGTCCAGTCCCTCGCCATCTGCCTTGCCGCCGACGAAAGCGTCCGGTCCGGCCAGCCCGTCAAACTGTAAAGGGGCCTCCCATGGGTGCGCTGACGCTGTCCAAAGTCACCAAATCCTTCGGCAAGACCGAGGTCATCAAGGGTGTCGACCTGCATGTCGAAGAAGGCGAATTCTGCGTCTTCGTCGGCCCCTCCGGCTGCGGAAAATCCACATTGCTGCGGATGATCGCGGGGCTGGAGGATGTCTCCTCCGGCACTGTCACGCTGGATGGGCGCGACATCACCCATGAGGCCCCCGCGAAACGCGAAATCGCCATGGTCTTCCAGACCTATGCGCTCTACCCGCACCTCACCGTGCGCGACAACATGAGCCTCGCGCTGAAACAGGCGGGCGAGTCCCGGGCCAAGATCGACCAGTCCACCGCCCGCGCCGCCGCCATGCTGGCGCTGGAACCCTATCTCGACCGCCGCCCCGCCGAGCTTTCGGGCGGCCAGCGCCAGCGCGTCGCCATCGGCCGCGCCATCGTCCGCACGCCCAAGCTTTTCCTGTTCGACGAACCGCTGTCGAACCTCGATGCCGCGCTGCGCGTTGCCACCCGCATCGAAATCGCCCGCCTGCACCGTGAACTGGGTGCAACCATGGTCTACGTCACCCATGATCAGGTGGAGGCGATGACGCTGGCCGACAAGATCGTCGTCCTGCGTGCCGGGATCGTGGAACAGGTGGGTTCCCCGATGGAGCTGTACAATAACCCCGCCAATACCTTTGTCGCGGGCTTCATCGGCAGCCCGCAAATGAACTTCCTCAAGTCCGCTGCCCTTGGCCTGCGCGGCGAAACCACCGGCATCCGTCCCGAACATCTGGCCCTGTCACGCCAGTCGGGCCGGATCGCAGGCCGCGTCAGCCACGTGGAAAAGCTTGGGGGCGAAACGCTGGTCTATGCCCATACCGATCCGCACGGCCTGCTGACGGTCCGGCTGTTCGGCGAACACGATTATGCCGTCGACGAAGCCATCCACCTGACCCCGGATGAAAGCCGCGCCTTCCACTTCGACGCGGCCGGTCAACGCCTGCGCTGACCCCGTATCTCGCCCCTGATTGAGTCATTTTCGCCATATGCAGGGCATCACCGCCCGCATTGCGCATGAGATGGTTCGAAAAGTGCTGGAATTCACGGGGAATTGAGGCTATGCATTTTTGCAAGGCCCACCAAAAGGGCCAATCAAGAGCGGTGCGCCGGCACATTTCCGGCGGTTGAGGCGGAGTATATAGTATGAGTTCGGCGATTGATTTCGCCGTCCGCACAGCAGCGGGCGGCACGACTTATGGCAATGTGGCAGGCCCCGGCGAAAGCACATTCATCCAGTCCGGATTGGGCGACAGCCTTTCCCTGAACCTCAGCCCGCAAAGCGTGATCGGCTACACACGCAGTGGCAATGATCTGGTCATCGAACTGTCCGATGGCCGCCAGATCACAGTGGCAGACTGGTTCGATGCCCCGGTCGACAACCCCAACACGCTCTACCTGTCCAGCAATGGCATGGTGACAGAGGTGCAGCTTACCGATCCGGGCGATGGCCTGCTGGTGGCCAACTTCTCGCTCGCCGCCGGCAATGAAAAGTGGAGCCCGCTTGACGACCTTCGCTTCGATGAAGGCGATCCGGTCGTTACCCTCGCCGGAACCGGCGAAGATGATCCTGCAGGGATGGGCATCTTTGCCCCTGCGCTTCTGGGCTGGGGCGGGGCAGGGCTGGGCGCTGCGGCGTTGGTCGGCGGTGGTCTGCTGATCGGTGGTGGCGGTGGCGGCGGCGGTGGTGGCCCGACCTATACGCGAACGATTGATGGTGCCGGCACCAGCACCACGATCACCACCAACACGGCCCAACCGACGATCACCGTGAACGGCACCGGCATCCCCGGCGACAGTGTGGCCGTCACCATCGGCAACCAGACCCAGACGGTCACCGTCACCCCCGAAGGCACGTGGACAGCAGGCTTTTCCGGCCCCACCCTGCCTGCCGATGGCACGCATACGGCCACCGCAGTCTTTACCGGCGGCGGCACTACTGCCACGCTTACCGGTGGCGGCTTCATCATCGACATGACCCCGCCGCCCGTTGCCGCCACTGATGGCGTGCAATCTACGGGCGATATCGAAAATCTCGCTGAATACGGCAATGGCGTCACGATCGGTGGCACCACCGAACCCGGCGCCACGGTGAATGTCACTCTTGGCACGCCCGGGGCAGCCGATGCAGTTACCCGCCCCGCGACAGTCAACCCCGATGGCAGCTGGACGATCACCTTCACCCCGCAGGAAATCGCAGGTGGAGAACGCACTCAGGCGGTGACAATCGTCGCGACCGATCCCCTCGGCAACACGCGCAGCATCACCGAAACCATTGTCCTCGATACCATCGCCCCGCCGCTCGGCCTGAACACCGTGGCCGGCGACAACCTCGTCAATCGCAGCGAAAGCCAATCGGCCATCGTGATCGGGGGCACTGCCACGCCCAACACGACCGTCACCCTCGCTATCGAAGATATCGCCGGAACGGTCACCCGCCCGGTGGATGCCAATGGCAACTGGTCGTATGAATTGCCCCCCGGCACCTTCCCACCCGGCACCTATACCCGCACCATCACCGCCACCACGATGGACGCTGCCGAAAACCCGACCACGGTCACCCGCACTGTGAACATCGACACCGAGATGTCGGTCGCCATCAATCCGGGTGCCTTTGCCGACGACAACGTGGTGAACCTTGCGGAATCGAACGGCAGCCTCACCCTATCCGGCACCGTCGCCCGCGATGCCACGCGGGTAGAGGTGCAGTGGCTCGGCCAGCCCCTCCCCGCCACATTGAACGGTGATGGCACATGGTCTGTCCAGTTTCCCGCTGGCGCCGCTGGCGCGATCACCCGCGACAGCACGATCACCGTCACGGCATGGGATGCCGCAGACAACCGCGAAACCGCCACCCGCCCTGTCCGGATCGATCTGGAAACAACGCTGAACGTGGAACAAAACCCCGTCGGCACCGACACCACCCTGTCGGGCAGCGAACGCGCCGCCGGCTTCACCCTTGATGGCGAAGGCGAGCCGGGTGCGCGGGTTTACCTCAACCTCAACGGCACGGAACACGGCCCCGCCACTGTGGGCGGGGATGGCAGATGGTCCTACATCTTCAGCCCGGCCTCTCTGGCAGGGCTGACCGATGCGCAGGGCGGCACGATCACCGCCTATGCCATCGATGCCGCCGGAAACCGCAGCCCGACAGAGACCCGCACCTTCACCGTCGATACCACAGTTGGCAATTTCACCTTCGTCGCGCCAGACCTGAACGGCGCCGTCAATGACGGCCCGCGCGATCCATCCGTCCTCAACGCGGTGGAACGCAACGCTGGGGTCGTGGTCGAAGGCACCGTTGAACCCGGCGCATCCGTCCGGATCACGGTGTCGGGCACCAACTGGTCCACCACCATCCCTGCGGATCAGACGATGGGCGGCACATGGCGCCTGACCCTGCCGCGCGAGGCGTTGCCCGAAGGGGCGGCAACCTCGGCCACCATCACCGCCACGGCGACCGATCGGCTCGGCAACACCTCCCTGCCGCAGGAACGCACCATCGCCATCGACACGGTAGTTGCTGATTTCAACGCAGGCGACATCCGCCTTGGCACCGGCTCTGACAACATCCTGAACGCCGTCGAACATGGCGGCGGTTTGCTGGTTTCCGGCCGGGCAGAGGTCGGGTCCACCGTCAACGTCACGGTCAACGGCCACAGCCGCAGCGTGCTTGTGGGCGACAGCGGGCAATGGTCCGTGACCTTCACCCCCGATCAGATCCCCACCGGGGAACGCGGGAACATCCCCGTTCTCGTCTCGGCCACAGACAGCGCCGGCAATGTCAGCGGGCCGCACACTGTCACCTTCGCGGTCGATACCATCGCCCCGAACACGCCCGAGGTTCTTCGTACCGAAGATTTCGCCGGGGGTTACAGTGCGATCACCACAACCAACACCAATGACACCTATCGCTTCCATCGGGTGGACAGCACAGGTGCCGCCACGCCCATCCTCGCAGACGAAAGCCTCACTAACCGCGGCGAAGATCGGTTCGATTTCCGCACCGATATTCCCGATGGCAGCTACCTCGTCATCAACACCCGCGACAGTGCCGGGAATGAGGCGAATACGCTCTTCATCAAGAACACCGCTACCGGTGTGGCGGTCGATCTGGGCCGCGACGGTCTGGAAAGCTTTGATCTGTCGGCTATCGACCTGACCCGCGCGCCTGATGCGCGGCTTTCGATCACCGAAGATCAACTGCGCGCGCTTACCGGCCCCGATCAGACGCTGGTCATCAAAGGCGAGGCGACGGATCAGATCACCCTGTCCAACGTCACCAACGTCCAGCAGAACGTCACCGTCAACGGCGCGGTCTATGACATCTACACTTTGGGCTCTGCGGGTGCGCAAGTGCTGCTTGAGGATGACCTGACCCGAACGGTGATCTGAAGGCAGGCGCAATGATCCCCCCGCGCCGCCAAACCCCATCGGCCAGAGCGGCACCGCTCCTCCTTCCTCGTGCCGTTTCCGGGGCGCTTCTGGCCGTGGCGGTGCTGCTTTCCGGGTGTCAGGGCGGGTTGCAGCCGCCCTCGATGCTGGCCTTCGGCCGGGGCCACGCCCCCGCCGATCCCGCCCTTCGCCAGCGTCTTGCCCCGGAAAGCGGCACCGCCGCCTCTCCCGTCATCGCCGATCTTGCAGCGCGTCGGTCTATCCTGCCGCCGGGCAGCGCCTATGCCCGCGTTGCCGACGCGGTCCTTGCCGCCAATCCCGGCGCCGATGCCGCCGAACTGGGCCTTGCCCGCCTGCGGGCCGAGGCGGCCTCGCGCAACGGCTGGCCCACAATCGCTCCGGCGGTCACGCTTAACAGCCTTGCCGGACTGGCGGCGCAACTGGTGATCGACCAGCCCCTACTGGATCATGGCCGCCGTCAGGCCGAACGCGCCCGCGCTGCAGCCGAGGTGGACCTCGCCGCCGTCACCCTCGCCACCCGCCAGAACGCCCGCATCCACGAAGGGCTATCGCTCTATCTCACCGCCGAACAGGCCCGCGCGCAATCGGCCATCGCCGCCCGCGCTGCCACCCGCCTCTCCGCCCTGCATGACATCGTGCAGGCCCGCATCGACGGCGGCCTGTCCGACCGCAGCGAAGCCCAGATCATCGCCCAGACCATGGCCGAAATGCAGGCCACGCTGGCCGCCGACACGCAAGCCCGCACGCAGGCGCTGGCCGATCTTGCCGCTCTCACCGGCCACACCCCGCCCGCAGATCTGACAGGCACCCACCCCCTGCCTGCCGCGCCGCAGACCGATGCGCTCTCGGTCCTCAAGGCGCAGGCCGATGGCAACAAGGCGCTGGCCGAGGCGCGGATCACCCGCGCCAATGCCCTGCCGGGGCTGTCGGCCAATGCAACGCTCTCCGAAGACGGCCTCACCCCCGGCCTTGGCCTTGGCGGTGTCCGGCTTGGCCTTGGCAGCCCCGCCACCCTTGCCGCCGCCGACGCCACCCCCGATCTCGTCGCCCGCCAGACCGCCGAACAACGCCAGACCGCCGACCGCCGCCGCACCGAACTGCAAGGCCGCATCGACCAGCTGCGCACCCGGCAATTGCAGGGTGAATCCGTCCTGCGCCAGACGCTCGACAACCTTGATCTCTACGTCGAACAGTACAGCATCGGCCGCCGCAGCCTGACCGATCTCACCGCACAAACCGCCGCCGCCGCCCGGCTGGAGCGGGATCAGGCCGCCTTCCCCTATGAAATCGCGCGCTTGGAGCTGGAGCTTGCCCGCGATATCGGCGCGCTGGTCGACGGGGGCAGGCTGTGACAGCCCCACCAAAACCGCAGGTCGTCTCCTTCGACATGCACCCCGCGCGCGCGGCCCAAGCGCCCGCCGTTTCCTTCGCCCCGATCACACCGCCGCAACCCGCCGCACCCTTACGTGCCCGCGCGGAACTGGCCTCGGTCCTCTCATCCCTCCTTGGCGGGCGCTTGCTCACCTCCGACGTCGTCGATCTGCTCACCACCACCGGTGCCCCGGAACGCCCCGGCCTTGACCACCTCTCCGCCGCCTTCCGCCGCGCCGGTTACTCGGTGGCTCTCGACCATGACCCCGCGCTGGGCGCCTTGCCCGCGTTGGCCGAAATGGCCACCGGGCAGATCGTCCTCGTCCTGTCGCGCGACCGCGACACCTTGTCGATCTACGATCCCACCACCGATGACCGCAGCGCCGATGTGCCGCTTTCCGATTTCGCGGCCCATCACAGCGGCTGGGTGCTGCGCGTCCGCCTCCCCTTTGCCGAGGTCGAGGCGCGTCACGCCGAACCCGAGGAAACCCCCCACTGGTTCTGGTCCGAATTCCGCCACCACCGCCGCCCGATGATCGAGGTCGCCGCCGCCTCGCTCACCGCCAACATCCTCGCCACCGCCATCGCGCTCTATGCGCTGCAAATCTACGATCGGGTCATTCCCAACCAATCCGAACCCACGCTCTGGGTGCTGACGCTGGGCGCGCTGCTGGCCATCGCCTTCGACGGTGCGCTCCGCATCGCCCGCGCCGCGCTAATGGACAATACCGGCCGCAAGATCGAACTCGCCGTGCAAGACCGGCTCATGCAGCGTCTTCTGGGCATGCGCGCCGCCCCCGGCGAACGCCAGCCGTCACAGGTGTTCGGGGCCATGCGCGATTTCGGCTCGGTCCGCGAATTCTTCACCGCCTCCACCATCGGCACGCTGGCCGACCTGCCCTTCCTCATCATCTTCCTCGCCCTTGTGGCCATGATCGGCGGCAACCTCGTCTGGGTGCTGGTGCTGGGCGGCATTCTCATGGTGGCCCCGGGCTTCCTGCTGCAATCGCGCATGATCGCGCTGACGAATTCCACCCAAGGCGCGAACATCAAGGCCGCCAAGCTGCTCTATGAGGCGGTCTTCGAACATGAAACCCTCACCACCCAGCGCGGGCAGGATCGCGTCCGCCGCCTCTGGGCAGAGCTTGTCGCTCTTTCCGCCCTGCGCGCATCAGACCAGCGCCACCTGACCTCCCTGCTAGGGTCATGGGCGCAGGGGGTGCAACAGGCCACCTATATCGCCGTGATCCTGATCGGCACCTTCATGGTCTTTGCGGGTAACTTCACCGTCGGCACCATCATCGCCGTCTCCATGCTCACCGCCCGCACCCTCGCGCCGCTCACCCAGCTTTCCGCCACGCTCGCCCGCTGGTCACAGGTCAAGGCCGCCCTCACGGGGTTGGAAATGATCGCCGAATCCCAGCAGGCCGAAGATCCCGCGCGCCGGTACCTGCGCCGCGAAACCATTTCCGGCCAGTTCGACCTGCGTGAACTGACCTTCCGCTACAGCCCCGATG
>PNND01000316.1 GCA_013824045.1 Rhodobacter sp.
TTGGTAGAGACGGTCGGCGTAGGAGAGCCATGCCACGGCGCCTTCGGTGAAGGAGGCGACCTGACGGCCCACGAGGAGGTTGACCTGCACCACACCGCCCGCCAGCACGGCGGGGGCGGCGATGATGGCAAGGCGTTTGAGTTCCGGGGTCATGCGGGGCCAGCCCGGCGTGAAGCGGAACCCGGCGCGGTGGGCGCTGACCCAGGTGAAGGCAAGCTGGGCGATCCCGGTGAGGGGCACGGTCCAAGCCAAGGTGAGGCCCATGTCCCAACCCCAGTGATCGGCCAGCAGCATGGCGGCGATGAACATCAGATTCATCAGGACGGGCACGAAACTGGCCTCGGTGAAACGGCCAAAGGCGTTCAGCACGCCCGAGAGCAGCGCCACGAGTGAGATGAAAAGGATGTAGACAAAGGAGATGCGCCCGAAGAGCACGGCAAGATCGAAGCGTTCGTCGCCTGCGAAACCCGATGCCATCAGCCAGACCAGCCACGGCATGGCGAGGGTGCCCAGCACCGAAAAGACGATCAGCACAGCCGCCAACCCGTTGAAAGCATCACGGGCAAAACCCTGCGCATCCTCGCCCGCTTCAAGCTTTTTGGCGAACATCGGCACGAAGGCCATGTTGAATGCGCCTTCGGCAAAGAAGCGGCGGAACATGTTGGGCAGCGAGAAAGCGATCAGAAACGCCTCGGCCACTGGGCCTGCACCCAGATAGGCGGCCATCATCACATCGCGCGCAAAGCCCGCCCCGCGCGACAACAGCGTCCAGCCCCCGACGGTGAGGATCGACCGGAGGAGGCGGATCGGTTGCATCAGCCTTGGCCCTGCGCCCGTTCTACGCCTTCGGCAATCGCCTGACGCAGCTTTTTCTCCAGCGCTTCCTGTTTGGATTTCGCATGCAGCTTCAGGCCGAACATGTCTTTCACATAGAAGCTGTCCACCACCTGCGCGCCGAAGGTCGCGATCACGGCGCTGGCGATATAGATGTTGTTGCCCGCCAGCGTGCGCGTCAGATCATACAGCAGACCGGGGCGGTCGCGTGTATCCACCTCGATGATGGTGTAGATATCCGAGCCTTCATTGTCGAAGGTGATATGGGTGGGGAAGCGGAACTCGCGTTCGCGCTTTTTCACCTTGTCGCGGTCTTTCAGCGCGTCGCGGGCGACGATCTGGCCGCGCAGCGTCTTGTCGATCATGGTCTGCAGGCGCGGCAGGCGCGACACCTCATAGGGGCGGCCATCGGCATCCTGCACCCAGAAGACGGCGGTGGCATAGCCGTCCTTCGAGGTATAGGTCCGCGCGTCCACCACATTGGCGCCCACCAGGGCCAAGGCCCCGGCAAGGCGTGAAAAGATGCCGGGGTGATCGGCCAGCGCGAAACAGGCGCGGGTGGCATCGCGATCAGGATCGGGGTGGAGGTCGATGCGGATATCTGTGTCAGAGAGGCCCTTGAGCAGATGGGCAAAGACGCCGTGCGTCTCGGTCGGCAGGCCCTGCCAATAGGGCGCGTAATGGCGCGTGGTCTCGTGCCGCAGATCGGCGGCGGACCAGTCTGACAGCCGTTCGCGCAAGGCGCGTTTCGCCTCATCCTCGCGGTTTTCGCGGTTGAGCGATTCCAGCCCCGCCTCCAGCGCCTTGGCTGTCTGGCCGTAAAGCTGGCGAAGCAGCATGGCCTTCCAGTTGTTCCAAGTGCCGGGGCCGACGCCGCGGATATCGCAGACGGTCAGCACTGTCAGCAGATCCAGCCGCTTGCGCGATTTCACCACCTTGGCGAAATCGCGCACGGTGCGCGGATCGCCGATATCGCGTTTCTGCGCGGTGTCCGACATCAAGAGGTGATAGCGCACCAGCCATTCGACGGTTTCCGTTTCCTCGGCCGTCAGGCCTAGGCGGGGGCAAACACGGCGGGCGATCTGCGCGCCGAGGATCGAATGATCCTCGGGCCGACCCTTGCCGATATCGTGCAGGAACAGCGCGATATAGAGGATCTTGCGGTTCACCCCGGCTTCGAGGATTGCCGAGGCTACCGGCAACTCCTCAACCAGTTCGCGGCGTTCGATCTGCGCGAGGATCGAGATGCACTGGATGATATGTTCGTCCACCGTGTAGTGGTGATAGACGTTGAACTGCATCATCGCGACGACGGGTTCGAACTCAGGGATGAAGGCACCCAGCACGCCCAGTTCGTTCATCCGGCGCAGGGCACGTTCGGGATTGCCGTGTTTCAGCAGAAGGTCGAGGAAGATCTGCACCGCTTCCGGATCGGTTTGCATATCTTCGTCGATCAGGTCCAACCGGGCGGCGATCTGGCGCATGATGTTCGGGTGCAGAAGATAGCCAGTGCGCAGCGCCTCTTCAAAGGCGCGCAGGATGTTAAGCTTGTCGGCAAAAAAGGTGTTCGGATCGACGATATCGAGCCGACCCTGCACCAGCTTGTATCCCGGCTTTACCCGCTTGGTACGGCGGAAGATGCCCATCAGGCTGGCCTCGGGCTTGGCGTGGCGGGCCTCAAGCTGGGTGAGGAAGACGCGGGTCAACTCGCCCACGCGGGTGGCGTGGCGGAAGTAGTCCTGCATGAAATGTTCGACGGCGCGTCTGCCGCCCTTGTCAGTGTATCCCATGCGGGCGGCCACCTCGACCTGCAGATCGAAGGTCAGCTGATCCATCGCTCGGCCGGTGATGTAATGCAGATGGCAGCGCGCGGCCCAGAGGAAATCTTCGGCGCGGGTGAAGACATCGTATTCTTCCCGGCTGAGCAGGCCAGCCGCGACCAGACCTTCGGAATCGACCACCCGGTTGAGGTATTTGCCGATCCAGTAAAGCGTTTGCAGATCGCGCAGGCCGCCCTTGCCCTCTTTCACGTTGGGTTCCAGAACGTAACGCTGGCCACCCTGCCGCTTGTGCCGGTCGGCGCGTTCGCGCAGCTTGGCGTCGATGAATTCGGGGCCGGTGTTGCGGAAGAGATCGCCCCAGAGCCTGTCACCCAGTTCGGTGGCAAGCGGTTCGTATCCGGCGATGAAGCGGTGTTCCAGAAGGGCAGTGCGGATGGTGATATCCTCACGCCCCAGACGCAGGCAGTCCTTCACCGTGCGCGAGGCGTGGCCCACCTTCAGCTTCAGGTCCCACAGCATGTAGAGCATGGATTCGATCACCGATTCCGCCCAAGGGGTGATCTTCCACGGGGTCAGGAACAGCAGGTCGACATCGGAATGCGGGGCCATTTCCGCCCGGCCATAGCCGCCCACGGCGAGCACGGTCATGCGTTCGGATTCGGTCGGGTTGGACAGGGGATGCAGGCTGTGGCGCGCGATGTCGAAGGCGGTGGCGACAAGGCCATCGGTCAGATGCGCCTGTGCCCGGACAAGGGCGCGGGCGTCATGCGGGCGGGCGGTAAAGGCAGCTTGCAGCGCGGCCGTGCCGGTGGCGCGCGCCTCCGCCAGATGGCGCACAACGATGGCGCGGGCGGCGCGGGCATCGGCGGCCGTGCCGAGATCGGCGAGAATGGCGGTGCGCAGGGCGGGCGCGTCAATGATCTGTGCCCCCGGCAGGATCATGCCGGGGGGTTCAGGGGGAAGGGTGCGGTCGGATGGGGCCAGCGCGGCCTTGGTCATGGCGGGCGGCCCTGTCGTGGCGTCAGAAGCCCGCGCCGCCAAAGCTGCGCGGGGCCGGGTCGATCAGGGTGACGGCGTTGTTCTGGATGCGGGCGATGGCAAGGCCGCGTTCGTTGGTGCCATCGTTGAGCAGCCGGAAGACGCCGTTGACGCCGACAAAACCCGCCCCTTGGGTCAGCGAGGCGCGGTCCATCCCGCGGCCCTGCTTGGCCAGTGCGCCGATGGCGGCGATGCCGTCATAAGCGATGGCCGAAACCGGGTGCGGCTGTTCGCCGAAGGCCGCCTGAAAGCGGGCCTGATACTGCGCGAAAAGGGCCGGATCGGGCATGGCGAAGATGCCGCCTTGGACGCCGGGCAGCGACAAGGTCGCGGCGGGAATGTCCCAGCGGGTGAGACCCACATATTGCGTGGTGGCCGGGCTGACGCCGTTTTCCGACAGAAGCTGCGTCACAAGGGGCAGCGCGCCTGCGGTATCCGCCGTCAGGAACACCGCCTGCGCGCCGGTGGATTTCGCCTGCCCCGCGATGGCCGGGATGGCCTGCACGATGCCGTTCTGCGAGAATTCGTACGACCCGGTCGCCACGATGCTGCCACCGGCGGCGGCGACGCCGCGCTGGATCGCCGTGCGCCCCGCCTCGCCCTGTGCGTTGCGGTCATGCACGATCATGATCTTGGACTGGCCATTGCGCACAGCATAGCCGGCAAGGCGGCGGGCGGTGTTGTCGAAGGTGGGGCCAAGGACAAAGACATTGCCCCCGGCGATGGCGGGGTTGTTCGAGAAACTGAGCACGTTCACGCCGGCCGAGGCCACGGCGACACCTGCCGCATTCGCCTCTTCGGCAAAGACCGGGCCGAGGATGACAACCGCACCATCGGCGACAGCCTGCTGGGCGGCAGCGCTGGCTTGGCCGGGCTGGCCTGCGGTCGGGTAGACGCGCAGATCGATCTGCACGCCGCCCAGATCGGTGATCGCCAGACGCGCGGCATTTTCGATGGACCGGGCGAGAAGCTGATCGCTCGCCTGCCCCGATCCTGATGGCACCAGAAGGGCGACTGGCACGGCATTGCCCGTGGGCACGGTGGTGCCGACGCTGGGCTGACAGGCAGCAAGCACAACCGCAGACAAGGCAAGAACGGCCTGACCCAACGACTTGCGGGCGTTGCGCAAAACAGAGAACATGCGGTTTCCTCACTCCTTGGTCGCGGCAACGCGCGCCAGCTTTAAACTGCGCGCAAGCGTAAGGGGTTCCACCGGGGAAGTAAACTTGTCAGGGGAGCCCCGCGCATGCCTTCGCCCAACCCGGTCTGGGAGATCAAGCCGCTTGCCGCCGGTCTCTACCTTGTCGCGACGCCGATTGGCGCGGCGCGCGACATCACGCTGCGGGCGCTGGATATCCTTGCCTCAAGCGATGTGCTGGCGGCCGAGGACACCCGCACGCTGCGCCATCTGATGGAAATTCACGGCATCCCGCTGAATGGACGGCAGGTGATCCCCTGTCATGACCATAACGAGGCCGCCGCCGCCCCACGCCTGCTGCGCGCGGTGGCAGAGGGAAAGTCGGTCGCCTATGCGTCCGAGGCGGGCACCCCGCTGGTGTCGGACCCCGGTTTCGTGATTGCGCGGGAGGCGGTGGCGCAGGGGCTGCCGGTCATCGCGGCACCGGGGGCATCGGCCGTTCTTTGCGCGCTGGCAGTGGCGGGGCTGCCTGCGGACCGCTTTCATTTCGCAGGCTTTCCCCCGACCACGCACAGCGCGCGGCTGCGGTTTCTGGAAGAGCTGCGCGAGGTGCAGGCCACGCTGGTGCTCTACGAATCGCCCAAACGGCTGGCCGCATCGCTGGCCGATGCCGCGACCGCCTTGGGGCCGGACCGACAAGCCGCCGTGTGCCGGGAATTGACCAAGAGATTCGAGGAAGTGGTCCGGGCACCGCTGGGGGAGCTCGCGGCAACCTTCGCCACGCGGGACGTGAAGGGCGAGATTGTCGTGCTGATCGACCGCGCCGACCTAACCCGAGCGGATTCCACCACCTGGGAAGAGGCGCTGGACCGCGCGATGCTGACCCTGTCGGTCAAGGATGCCGCCGCCATGGTGGCCGAAGCCTTCGATCTGCCACGCCGCGATGTGTATCAGGTAGCGCTGGCGCGGGGAAAAGGGCGTTAGGGAAATCTTCGCTCTTTTGTTGCAAGGTGGGGGGGAAAAGACAAAATCCACGGGTCAGTAAGGGGTGATTTGCATGCAGATTCGTGGTGTCGAACAGGGCTTTCAGCCTGCGGTACTGGACGGGCGCGTTGCTCGGGGAAAAAGATCGCATCTTGCCGGATTGGCCGCCGAAGATCAGGTCGCCCGCCACTATTCGGGCGGCGGAATGCCGGTCTGCGCGCGACGTTGGCGCGGACGGGCCGGTGAGATCGACATCATCGCCCGCGACGGGGACCGCGTGGTCTTCATCGAGGTGAAGCAAAGCCGCACGCATGACGAGGCGGCGGCGCATCTGACCCCTTGGCAGATGCAACGCATCTGGAACACGGCTGAGGAGTTTCTGGCCAGCGAACCGCAGGGCGCGCTGACCGATGTGCGCATCGATGTGGCGCTGGTTGATGGCATGGGGCGGATTGAGATCTTGCAGAACGCCTATGCTGCCTGAAGCTGGGCCGAACCCATCCGGGACATTCAGATGCGCATGACTTCGGGGCTTCGCACCGGCGCGTTGGGCGTGATTTCAAATGATTTTCCAAACGGATATCGGCGAGCCTGGTGAAGGAATGGGACCAAAGTTGCGGTCGGGCCTTCCGGAATGGGCAGAGGGAAGGCGTGTCGCGGCTGCCTTGTGGTGCTATCAAAGACAGTCCATTCCTCCAGCGCGGGTCTGGCAGGTTGATCGGAGGCGGGGCTCTGGGGGCAGACATGGGCGGGGACCGGTTTGCATCCCGGGCGCGCTTGCGCCATCAAGGGGTGACTGTCAGCCCGGAGTGAAAGATGCCCCTCAAGGTCGCCCTGCAGATGGACCCGATCGGTTCGGTGAACATCCATGCCGATTCCACCTTCCGGATCGCGCTCGAGGCGCAGGCGCGGGGGCATTCCCTGTTCTTCTACACTCCGGACCGGCTGGCCTTCGTCGAAGGCCGGGTGATGGCGCGGGGCTGGCCAATCGAGCTGCGCCGCGAGTTGGGCAACCACGTGACTTTTGGCGAAGAGACCGAGGTTGATCTGTCGGATTTCGATGTGGTCTGGCTGCGGCAGGATCCGCCATTCGACATGGGCTATATCACCACGACGCATCTTCTGGATATGATCCATCCACGGACGCTGGTGGTGAATGACCCGTTCTGGGTGCGAAACTTCCCGGAGAAACTGCTGGTCCTGCGCTTTCCCGACCTGACGCCGCCCACGGCGATCGCCCGCGATCTGGCCACGATCCGCGCCTTCAAGGCGCGACATGGCGACATCATCCTGAAGCCCCTTTACGGCAATGGCGGCGCGGGGGTGTTCCGGCTGGACCCGAACGACCGCAACCTCGCCTCGCTGCACGAGATGTTCACTGGGATGAACCGCGAGCCGCTGATCGTGCAGAAGTTCCTGCCGGATGTGTCGAAGGGCGACAAGCGGGTGATCCTTGTCGATGGCGAACCCATCGGCGCGATCAACCGCGTGCCGCAGGATGGCGAGACGCGGTCGAACATGCATGCGGGCGGGCGGCCCGAAAAGATCGGGCTGACCGCGCGGGATCTGGAGATCTGCGCGCGGATCGGTCCGGTCTTGCGCGAGAAGGGACAGGTTTTCGTGGGGATCGACGTGATCGGCGACTGGCTGACCGAGATCAACGTGACCTCGCCCACCGGATTGCAGGAACTGGAGCGGTTCGACGGCACCAACGGGGCCGCGCGCATCTGGGAAGCCATCGAGGCGAAACGGGCCCGATAAGGGCGAATTTTCTGCGAAAATTCGGGGCTGCCTTCTGCGAAGGCAG
>PNND01000267.1 GCA_013824045.1 Rhodobacter sp.
TCGTGGCACAACCCGCCAAAGCCATCAGCACCACCACTAGACCCAGATATGCCTTCATTCTTTCCGTCCTCATTCCTGATACCACCAGACCTCGGGCTGAAAGCCCGGCCAGTCGCCATAAAGCGGCAGGCGTTCGGGATATTTCAACTCCTTGCGATGCGCCAGCCGTGACACATCCGAATACCAGATCGGAATCACATAGCGCCCCGTCGTGAGCACCCGGTCCAGCGCCTGCACGGCCGCCACAAACTCCGTCTGATCCGCCGCCGCCACCATAGTGGCGATCATCGCTTCGGCGGCGGGCGAAGTCATCCCCATCCAGTTGCGCGTGCCGGGTTCCGTCACCCCGGCCGATCCCCAATAGAGCGTCTGCTCATTGCCCGGCGACAGCGACAAGGACCGGATGTAATGCGTCATCTCGAAATCGTAATTCGTGGTCCGCTCCTTGTACTGGGCAGAATCCACCGTGGTGACACGCGCCTCGATCCCCAGCCGCTTCAACCCTTCGACATAGATCGTCGCCGCGTTGATGATGTCATTGGCGCCATTTGTGATCAGGATCTCAAAGGCAAACGGCTCTCCCGCGGCATTCTTCAACACCCCGTCCTGCACCGTCCACCCGGCCTCTTCCAACAGCGCCGTCGCCGTCCGGATCGCGCCCCGGTTGGCCTCGGTCCCGTCCCCTACGGGCAGGGCATAGCCCTCCAGCGCGCCGGGCAGCAGCTCTGCCGTGAACGGCGCCAGCAGTTCCGCAACCCGCCCCTCGGCAGGCGTGCCCGGCACCATCCCCAGCGGCGAGTTCGAAAAGTAGGATGCGATCCTCGGCTGCACGCCACCATTCAGCGTTTGGTTCACCAGTTCAAAGTTGAACGCCGTGATCAGCGCCTCACGCACCCGCCAATCCTGAAACAGCGGCCTGCGCGTATTCATAACGAACCCCTCAATCCCCGAAGGCCGGCTGTGCGGGATCACCGATTTCACCACATCCCCCGCTACGACAGCGGGGAAGTCATACTGCTGTTCCCATTTCACCGGGTTCGTCTCGCGCCAGCTGGTGATCACGCCCGCCTTGAACGCCTCGAAGACCACTCCGCCATCCCCGAAATAGTCATAACGGATCTCGTCCAAATTGTGCTGCCCGCGGTTGAAGGGCAGGTCCGCCCCCCACCAATCGGGGTTCTTGCGGTACGTGATGAACTTGCCCGGCTCAAACTCCGCCACCACATAAGGCCCCGATCCGATGGGGGCCTCCAGCGTCGACAGGGTGAAATCCTTCCCCTCCCACTGCGCCTTCTTCAGGATGGGCCGCAGACCGAGGATCAGCGGCAATTCCCGGTCCTCGGTGTTGAAGGTGAACTTCACGCTCCGTTCACCCGTCTGTTCCACCGTGCCGATCTTCTTCCATGCCGCAGCATAGCGTGGCTGCCCCTGTGTCCCCAGCGTCTCAAAGGACCAGATCACATCCTCCACTGTCACCGGGCTGCCATCCGAGAATCGGGCCTCCTCACGGAGGGTAAATTCCACGTATGTCCGCGCCTCATCAGTGTTAACCGATTCGGCCAACAACCCGTAAAGCGTGAAGGGTTCGTCAAAAGACCGCCCCATCAGCGTTTCCACCGTATGCGCTGTCAGCCCTGCAGGTGCGATGCCGTTCACGATGAAAGGATTGAGCGAATCAAACCCCCCGCTTTCCCCGAAAACGATTCGTCCGCCCTTGGGGGCATCCGGGTTTGCATAGGGCAAAGACACAAAATCCGGGGGGAGGGCGGGCTCCCCATACATAGCTATGCCATGCGACTGCGCTACCGCCAGACCGGGGAGCGCCACCATCACCAGGGCTGCAGCCAGCCCCCTCAAACCACCAAGAATTCCTGAACGCATCGCTGTAACTCTCCCACAGGGGTCATTATTCTTGAACATGACCCTAAGGCCGCTTGCCTGCCAATTCAAACTTTTAGCTTGGATACCGGCAACAGGCCGCGTATAAGAAGGGCACTGCTCGATAGGTTTCTTGCCTGTATGAAACCTGCCTCAATAACTAGACGCCGGCCTCGTGCCGGCGTTTTTTTTATGCATCACACCCCCGCGACACGGCACCGAGCGGGGTAGCATTTGCCCCCGCAGCATGTGTAACTTTGCATGTGCAGCAAAAAGGGGGCCATCATGGACCTGAAAGGCAAGACCGCGATCATCACCGGATCAAATTCCGGCATCGGCCTCGGCGTGGCCGAGGAATTGGCCCGCGCCGGGATCAATGTGGTGATCAACAGCTTCACGGACAGGGATGAAGACCACGCCCTCGCCGCCCGCATTGCTGCCGAGCATGGCGTCACCGCCCGCTACATCGCCGCCGACATGTCCAAGGGCGAAGAGTGCCGCGCGCTGATCGAAAAGGCCGGCGGCTGCGATATCCTCGTGAACAATGCCGGCATCCAGTTCGTCTCCCCGGTCGAGGAGTTCCCGATCGAGAAGTGGAACCAGATCATCGCGGTCAATCTCTCCTCGGCCTTCCACACCATCGCCGCGGCCCTTCCCGGCATGCGCGCCAAGGGTTGGGGCCGCATCATCGACATCGCCTCGGCCCATGGCCTGACCGCCAGCCCCTACAAATCGGCCTATGTCGCCTCCAAACATGCCGTTGTTGGGCTGACCAAGACGGTGGCGCTGGAAACGGCGGGGCAGGGGATCACTTGCAACGCCATCTGCCCCGGCTATGTGCTCACCCCCTTGGTCGAGGCGCAGATCCCCGATCAGATGAAGGTCCACAACATGGACCGTGAAACCGTCATCCGCGAGGTGATGCTCCAACGCCAGCCGTCGCGCGAATTTGCCACCACGGCCCAGATCGGCGGCACTGTCCTTTATCTCTGCTCGCCCTATGCCGATCAGGTCACCGGAACCACCATCAGCGTCGATGGCGGCTGGACTGCACTTTGATCCGAACCCGGAGCCGCGCATGACCCTCCGCCTCTCTCTCGCCCTGCAAGGTGGCGGCGCCCATGGCGCCTTCACATGGGGCGTTCTGGATCGCTTGCTTGAAGAGGAAGGGATCGAAGTCGCCGCCCTTTCCGGCACTTCCGCCGGGGCGCTGAATGCGGCGGCCTTCAAGGCAGGGATCATCGCAGGCGGGCGCCAAGGCGCAAAGGACAGCCTCGCCGCGCTGTGGGCGCAGGTCGCCAATGTGGGCGATTTCCGCATGGCCCGTTGGATGCAGCCCTTCTGGACCGCCTCGCGCGCGCTGACCGACGCGGTCGAGACAGCCTTCCCCGTCTCGCCCCAAGGCCTAGCCGCGCAGGTCTGGTCGCCTTATGGCTGGGGTCCCTTCTGGGAAAACCCGCTGGAGCCGGTGGTGCGCCGCCTCGATTTCAGCCGGGTCTGCGACAGCGCCGGTCCACGCCTGTTCGTGGGGGCCACCAATGTCCGCACGGGCCGAATCCGCGTTTTCGAAGGGGCCGATCTCACGCCTGAGGCGCTCCTCGCCTCGGCCTGCCTGCCAACCGTCTTTCAAGCCGTCACGATCGAAGGGGAAACCTACTGGGATGGCGGCTATTCCGGAAACCCACCGCTTTTCCCGCTTTACGCCCCCGATCTGCCCGATGACATCGTCATCGTCTCGATCAACCCGTGGCTCCGGGATGAGGTGCCGATGTCCCCGCTGGATATCCAGAACCGCATCAACGAGATCAGCTTCCACGCCGCGCTGCTCGGCGAACTCCGCGCGATCAAGTTCGTCAAACGGCTGATCGCCGAAGGGCGGATGGAACGGGGCCAGATGAAGGATGTGCTGCTGCACCTGATCGCCGATGACGCGCTGATGACGGAATTGTCGGCAGGCACCAAGCTCTCGCCCAATCCCGGCATGATCTCGCGCCTGCATGAGGCAGGGCGGACCGCGACCGATGCTTTCCTGTCCAGACATGGGGCCGATCTGGGCCAGCGCGGGAGCCTCGATCTGACCACGCTGCTGGCCTAGATCACTTCCCGATCATTGGTTCCTTCTGCGCCGGATAGACCAACCCGCCCGATACCACCAGCTTCGCCGCCTCATCGGGTTTCATATCAAGGAAGATCACTTCGCGCCGGGGCACATAGATCAGCACCCCCGATGTCAGCGGCGTCAGCGCGACAAAGACCGCGATCATGTCTTCCGCCCCCGGCAATTTGGTCGCGATCTCGCCCTTGGGGCTCGATGCCACCAACCCTACCGCCCATGCCCCCGCGCGCGGAAACTCCACCAGACAGGTCCGGTCAAAGGTCTTTTCCTTCTGGGCGAACACAGTCTCGGTGATCTGCTTCAACCCGCCATAGATCGACCGCACCACCGGCACGCGTTCCACCAGCTGCTCGGCCTGTCCCATCAGCGTGCGGCCCAGAAAGCCCCGCGCCATCCAGCCGATCAGAACGGTAAAGACCAGAAACACCGCCACGCCCACACCGCGCAGCGGGAAATTCACCTCCGGCCCGAAGATCCGGTGCACAATCGCCTCTGGCTGATAGGCCGCCGGGATGAGCGGCAGAATCCAACCGTCCAGCCACCCCACAACCGACCAGATCAGCCACAGCGTCAGGCCCGTGGGCAAGACCACGACCAATCCGGTCAGAAAGCTGGCCCTAAGCGCGCCCAGCAGGCTCCGCTTTGGCGGATGGTTTTCTGTCATTGTCCCCGTTCCCTTGTTCCCGCCAATTTAGGAACGCCACTCACACCATACAACTGTCGCATCACGCCCCACGCGCCAGCGCCCCGGCAATCGCCGCCCCCAGACGCGCATTGTTCAGAACAAGGGCAATGTTGGCCGCCAGCGACCGCCCCTCGGTCAGTTCAAAGATGCACTGCAGCAGGAAGGGCGTCACCGCCTTGGCCGCGATCCCCTGCGCGGCCGCCTCGGCCAGCGCCGCCTCGATCACCGGGCCGATCACCTCGCGCGCGATCTCGGCCTCTGCCGGGATCGGGTTCGCCACCAACTGCCCCCCCGGCAGCCCCAGCTTTGCCCGCATCCGTGCCGCCGCCGCGATCTCGGCCGCGCTGTCCATCCGAAGCGGCGCCTTCAGCCCGCTGTCGCGCGACCAGAAGGCCGGAAAGGCATCCTGCCCGAAGGCAATCACCGGCACCCCCGCCGTCTCCAGATATTCCAGCGTCTTGGGCAGGTCCAAAATCGCTTTTGCCCCCGCCGCCACCACCGTCACCGCCGTCTGCGCCAGTTCCGGCAAATCGGCTGAGATATCGAACGACGTTTCCGCCCCGCGATGCACCCCGCCAATCCCCCCTGTGGCAAAGACCGCAATCCCCGCCAGCCGCGCACAGATCATCGTCGCCGCTACAGTCGTGGCCCCCACGCCCCCCGTGGCCAGACAGGCCGCCAGATCGGCCCGGCTCAGCTTTGCCACGCCCTTGGCCTGTCCCAGCGCCTCCAACTCCGCCTCGGTCAGCCCCACATGGATGCGCCCGCCCATCACCGCAATCGTCGCAGGCACCGCAGCATGGGCGCGGATCTCGGCCTCCACTGCGCGGGCCGCGTCCACATTCTGCGGCCATGGCATCCCGTGGGTAATGATCGTCGATTCCAGCGCCACCACCGGCGCGCCATCCCGCAGCGCTGCAGCCACTTCCGGCGAGAAACTCAACACATCCATCTCAATGCCCTTCATGCAGCGCGCGCGGGATCGCAGGCCCGCAGCGATAATCCGAAAACGTCACCCGAAACCGCGCCCGTTCCGGCGAACAGGCCATGATCCCGATCTTCGCGGGCAATCCCGCCGGCAGATATCCCAGCCGCGCCAATATCCACCCCCCGGCAGGGTTCGCCACATCCACCCGCACCGCCTCGGCATGGCGGGTCAGCCGCAGCCGCAGCTTGCTCGCATCAAAGGGCAGGGGCATCGTCGCCCAATCTGAATGCAGGTTGGTGATCACCGTGGAAAACACCGGCTGGCCGTCATTCACCTCGACCCCGCATTTGATCCAGTGCTGATCCGACAGCAGCATCATCAGCCCCGCCTGATCATAAAGCGCGCGGTACTGCCCCGAAATCGTGACCTCGGCAGTGAAATCCCCCTGCGCCGCCTCCCACAGGAAATGGCCGTTATGGCGCACGAAGCCATAAAAGGTTTCCCGCCAGAAATCCGTGTTCTCGCCCGTCACGACCTCAAGCCCGGCAGGGCCTTCGCTCTGCTCCACCGGCGGGTTCAGCCAAGTCATCCGTGAAAATCGGCTCATTCCGGCGCTTCCCCGCTTACATAGGTCGCAGCCGCCCGGATCGCGGCGGCCAGCGCCTCGGCCCGGTCCGCCCCGCGCCGTTCGGCCACGATATGGGCCGCCATGAACGTATCCCCCGCACCCGTCACCCGCGTGACCATCACGCGTGGAGGCGTATCCACGATCACGCCCAAACCCTGCGCGCCTTCCGCACAGGATCGCCCGCCATCCGTCACCAGAACCCGCGCCGCGCCGCGTGCCAGCAACCCTTCCGCCGCCGCCGCAGCGCTGTCGAACGTGTCATGGGCGATCAGCCCGGCCTCCTCCAGATTGACATACAGCGTCGCGCGCGGATGCCCCATCAGGGGCTGCAACCGCTCCGCCTTGCCGGGGCTTGCCGGGGCCACCCGCAGATCCGCCGCCGCAAACAGGGGTGACACAGCAATATCGGCCAGCAGATGCACCGTCAGGTTCCCATCCAGCGCAATCATCCCCGCCCATGGCGCGCCCGCCGTGCCGAGTGTCCCATCGGCCAAAGGCCGCAGGATCTTGTCCCCCGCCGCCTCAAGCGAATGGGCATCCGCCACCGCCGCAATCAGCCCGTTCGCCCCCTCGATCGCCATATACTGATCCGTTGGCAGGTCATCCGACCGATAGGCAAACCGCGTCTCCACCCCCAGCCGCGTGCAATCGCCGATCAGTTCCTCCCCCGCCGCATCCCGCCCGATGGCCGTCAGCACCGCAGGCCTGAGCCCCAGCCGCGCCAGCGTCATGGCGATGTTCATGGCCACCCCACCGGGAAGCCGCGTGATCCGCCCCGGCACGTCTGACCCCTGCCGCATCACGATGGAAGACCGACCGATGATGTCCCACAGGACAGAACCGATACACAGGATGTCGGGCGCGGAGGGCGGGGGGCTTTGCGTCATGCGCCCATCTAGGCGGGAAGGGCAGGGGCTTTCAAGCCGCCCCGCGACATGGCACCTTGCCGCGATGGACCGCCAGCTTCGCCCCGCCACGCCCGAGGATGCCGCCGCCATCGTGGCGCTGATGGATATGGCCAGCCACGGCATGGCCCGCGCCCTCTGGGCCGCGCTCACGCCACCGGGGCACGACCCGGACGCCTTCGCCATCGCCCGCGTACAGCGCGAAAAGGGCGGGTTCAGCTACCGCAACACCCGCATCCTTGTGGCAAACGGCGAAACAGCCGGGATGCTCATGTCCTGGCCCCTCCCGCCGGAACCCCTGCCGACCGACGACCTTCCCGCCACCGCGATCCCCCTGCAGGAATTGGAAAACCTCGCCCCACGCGGCGCGCTCTACATCAACGGCCTCGCCCTCTTCCCCGCCTTCCGCCGCCGGGGCCTTGCCCGCTGGATGCTGG
>PNND01000018.1 GCA_013824045.1 Rhodobacter sp.
ATCTTGCGCCCGCAACTGGGCCTGCTGTCCGACCGTGTGGCGCGCTGGGGGTCTCTTTACCGCAGGCTGGAGGCGGGCCTTGCCGACACGCCCGCGCTGCGGCTGATCCCCCGCCCGGAGCACGAGGTCTATGTCGGGTCGTCCTTCCAGTTCCTGCTGCCCGACTGGCCGGCCGGGCGCATCCGCGCGCTGATCGCGCGCTGCGCCGCGCGGGGGGTGGAATTGAAATGGTTCGGCGCGCCGGACCCGGTGGCCTTTACCAGCCGCTATGATCACTGGCGCTATGCCAACCCGGAACCCTTGCCGCAGACGGATCGGCTTTTGGCGGGCCTGATCGACATGCGCGTGCCGCTGACCTTTACGCCCGAGGATTGTTCATTGATCGCCCGGATCATCCGGGCCGAGGTGCTGGCTGTCCAGCAAAGCGGTGACGAGGCCGGGGCTGCGGTGCCTTTGGCCGACTGAGGCCCGAAGAATTTCCTGCGAAAACTCTTCTATCCGGTCCTTCTGCGAAGGATCGTGATTTTTCGCAGAAAATTCTGCGTCTTACTGCGCCGGGGCCGATTGC
The DNA here is from genome assembly GCA_013824045.1 of Rhodobacter sp. Lineage (GTDB taxonomy): Bacteria > Pseudomonadota > Alphaproteobacteria > Rhodobacterales > Rhodobacteraceae > Paragemmobacter. Next base: position 569 of record PNND01000018.1, read on the forward strand.
CACAGCGGCACGGTGGAAATCGACATCTTGGCCGATCCTTCCGTGATCTCGCGCGCATGGGCCACATAGATCAGCGTGTTGTTGGTCTCATCAAAGATGCGGGTGACCGACAGGGTCTTCAGCAGCAGCGACTGGCGTTCCGAAAAGATTTCCTCGCCCTCGGGTCCACGCCTGATATCGCCCAGCGTGATCGGCCCGGTCTGGCGGCAGGCGATGGAGGAATTCGAAGGGTCCTCGAACCAGTTGCCCTGCACCAAACGGTCCAGCGTGGACCGGTCAAAATAGGCCAGATGACAGGTCACCCCCGCGACATCCGGATCGGCAAGCGCTTCGATCAGGATGTCATTGCCGATCCAGTCCACCCCGACGGTCCCCACCTCTTCTGCCGGGGCGGCATGGGGGATGAGGCAGAGCGTGAACAGGGCAGCGGCAATCAGAAGCGGGCGGGACATGGCGGCTTCTCCGGTCTGGGGCGCGGTGCAGTGAAGCGTAAGCCGCCGCCTGTTACCAGCCCGGAACCGCATTTGGCGGATCGCTTGGCGGATTCTTTCGGCGACTCAACCACCTGCTAAGGCACGGCTTCGTGCCGCGCCGCGGCAGAATGGATGTGTACTGTTGTATACTGGTCGCAGGGAGTTGGGCAGAATGCACGGATTGCGTTGTCGCAGCCTTGGTTTTTGCCGCCTCCATTGGTTGACCAAGACGGGGGGGCGGGGTAAACGAACCCCAAGAGATCAAGCAGCCCATCCGAGGCCGCAGCTCGCCAGTCGCCAGCCGAAGGAGCACCTCGTGGACCCACTTCTCCGAGAGTATCTTCCAATTCTCATTTTGCTGGCCGTGGCCATCGGTCTGGGCCTTGTCCTGTTGCTGGCAGCAGCGGTGATCGCGGTGCGCAATCCCGATCCGGAAAAGGTGTCGGCCTACGAATGCGGCTTCAACGCCTTTGACGACGCGCGCATGAAATTCGACGTGCGCTTCTATCTCGTCTCGATCCTGTTCATCATCTTCGATCTGGAAGTGGCCTTCCTCTTTCCCTGGGCCGTGGCCTTTGGCGAAATGAGCATGACGGGCTTCTGGTCGATGATCGTATTCCTCGCCGTGCTGACCGTCGGCTTTGCCTATGAATGGAAAAAGGGAGCCCTGGAATGGGAGTGAGCACATCGCCCAACCAAGCAGGCGGCGACCATGAGGTTGCCGTCAAGGCGCTCAACCGTGAACTGCAGGACAAGGGGTTCTTGCTGACCTCGACCGAGGACATCATCAACTGGGCGCGGATCGGGTCCCTGCACTGGATGACCTTCGGTCTCGCCTGCTGCGCGGTCGAGATGATGCACACCTCCATGCCGCGCTATGATCTGGAACGCTTCGGGACAGCGCCGCGCGCCAGCCCGCGCCAGTCGGACCTGATGATCGTGGCAGGCACGCTGACCAACAAGATGGCCCCGGCCCTGCGCAAGGTCTATGACCAGATGCCAGAGCCCCGCTATGTGATCAGCATGGGGTCCTGCGCGAATGGCGGGGGATACTACCACTATTCCTATTCCGTGGTTCGCGGCTGCGACCGGATCGTCCCGGTCGATATCTACGTTCCCGGCTGCCCGCCCACGGCCGAAGCCCTGCTTTACGGCATCCTGCAGTTGCAGCGGAAGATTCGCCGCACCGGCACCATCACCCGTTGAGGAAACAGCATGTCCGAAGCCTTGCACGAACTGGCCGCGCACATCGCCTTCAAACAGCCGGACGCAGTGCTCTCCAGCGTGGTGGCGCATGGTGAACTGACGCTGCATGTCGCGCCCGAACGGCTTGAGCCATTGGTGGAATTCCTGCGCACAGACAGTGCCTGTCGGTTCACCAGCCTTGTCGATATCACCGCAGTCGATCACCCGGAGCGCGCGGAACGCTTCGATCTCGTCTATCACTTCCTGTCGATGTACCAGAACCAGCGCATCCGGCTGAAGATGGCCATCGATGCAGAGCAAATGGTGCCTTCGCTGACCGGGGTGCATCCTTCCGCCAACTGGTTTGAACGGGAAGTGTTCGACATGTTCGGCATCCTGTTCTCCAACCATCCCGACCTGCGCCGCATCCTGACGGATTATGGCTTCCGTGGCTTTCCGCTGCGCAAGGATTTTCCGACCACCGGCTATACCGAGGTCCGCTATGACGAGGCGCAAAAGCGCGTGGTCTATGAGCCGGTCAAACTGGTGCAGGAATATCGCCAGTTCGATTTCATGTCACCTTGGGAAGGCGCCGAATACATCCTTCCCGGCGATGAGAAGAAGGGCTGACCTGTGGCGCAAGAGCCGACATTTCTGATCTGCACGGGTGCGACGAAGGCAGGCACGTCCTGGCTTTATCGCTACCTGCAGGGGCATCCGGACTGTCACCTGCGCGCCATCAAGGAACTGCATTTCTTCAACAGCATCGATGCAGGCACCCTGCGCCAATGGCGCAATCGCGAAGAGATGCGCCTGCTGCGGGCCCGCGCCCGGCAAGCCGAAGGCGATGACAGCCCGCAAACCACGCGGCTTATCCGTGATCTTGCCGATTGGGTGGCGGTGCTGGCACAGGGGCCGCGTGCTTTCGCGGCCTATCAGGATTACCTGACCGCCGGGCGCGGCACCCGGCATCTGGTGGCCGATATCACCCCCGCCTATGCCATGCTGTCCGAGGCGCGGCTGCGCAGCATGGCCGGAATGGCGGCGGATGTGCGGTTTCTCTATCTTTTGCGCGATCCGGTGTCGCGGCTTTGGTCGCAGGCGCGGATGCTGGGCCGGCGTCGTGCCGATGATCCGGCACAGTATCCGGAGCGGTCGGTCGAGGTGATGACAGCCATGCTCGACAGCATCGAAAGCGGCGCCAAGGACCGTGAGGATTACGCAGGCGCCATTTCCCGCCTGACCGCCGCCGTCGCGCCCGATCGTTTGCTGATCCTGTTGCAGGATGAGTTGATGTCGATCCCGGGTATTGCCCGGTTGTGCCGGTTTCTGGGGATCGCCGACCACCCGGCGGATCTCACGCGCCGCGAACATGAAGGGCTGCCGCTTGATCTGCCGCAGCCTCTGCTTGCCCGCGCGCGGGTGGCATTGCGTCCGCAATATGAATGCGCCGCCAGGCTTTTCCCAGATCTTCCGGCAAGCTGGCGCCAGAACATGACAGAGGTTCACGGATGATGGACGGTGCTTTCGACGACGCCCTGACGGGCGAGCAGAAAATCCGCAACTTCAACATCAACTTCGGGCCTCAGCACCCGGCCGCCCACGGCGTGTTGCGCCTTGTGCTGGAACTGGACGGCGAGATCGTCGAACGCTGCGATCCGCATATCGGCCTCTTGCATCGCGGCACCGAAAAGCTGATGGAAAGCCGGACCTATTTGCAGAACCTGCCTTACTTTGACCGGCTGGATTACGTGGCCCCGATGAATCAGGAACATGCCTGGTGTCTGGCCATCGAAAAGCTGACCGGTACGAAAGTGCCGCGCCGCGCCAGCCTGATCCGCGTGCTGTTTTCCGAAATCGGCCGCGTGCTGAACCACCTCCTGAACGTCACCACACAGGCGATGGACGTGGGCGCGCTGACCCCGCCGCTCTGGGGGTTCGAGGAACGTGAACAGCTGATGGTCTTCTACGAACGCGCCTGCGGTGCGCGCCTCCATGCGGCCTATTTCCGCCCCGGTGGCGTGCATGTGGACCTGACCCCGTCGCTTCTGGATGATATCGACGCTTGGGCCGACAAGTTCCCCAAGGTGCTGGACGATATCGACACGCTGCTTACGGAAAACCGCATCTTCAAGCAGCGCAATGCCGATATCGGGATCGTCACCGAGGATGACATCCAGAAATGGGGTTATTCCGGCGTGATGGTGCGCGGGTCGGGCCTTGCATGGGACCTGCGCCGCAGCCAGCCCTACGAATGCTATGACGAGTTCGACTTCAAGATCCCCGTGGGCAAGAACGGCGACTGTTATGATCGCTACCTCTGCCGCATGGCCGAGATGCGCGAGTCCACCTCGATCATCCGGCAGGCAATTGCCAAGCTGCGCGTGGAAAAGGGCGACGTTCTGGCGCGCGGCAAGATCACGCCGCCCAAGCGGGCCGAGATGAAAACCTCCATGGAGGCGCTCATCCATCACTTCAAGCTTTATACAGAAGGCTTCCACGTTCCGGCAGGCGAGGTTTACGCCTGTGTCGAAGCGCCCAAGGGCGAGTTCGGCGTCTATCTGGTGGCCGACGGCACCAACAAACCCTATCGCGCCAAGATCCGCGCGCCGGGATATCTGCACCTGCAATCCATGGATTACATCTGCAAGGGCCACCAGCTTGCCGATGTATCCGCCATCATCGGCACGATGGATGTCGTGTTCGGGGAGATCGACCGCTAATGCTCCGCCGCCTGCACCCTGTCCAACCGGACTCTTTCGCCTTTACCGCCGCCAATCTGGAATGGGCGAAGGGGCAGATTTCCAAATACCCCGAAGGCCGTCAGGCTTCGGCCATCATCCCGCTGTTGTGGCGCGCGCAGGAACAGGAAGGCTGGCTTACGCGCAAGGCGATTGAAACCGTCGCCGATATGCTGGGCATGGCTTATATCCGCGCGCTGGAAGTGGCGACCTTCTACTTCATGTTCCAGCTGCAACCCGTGGGCTCCATCGCCCATGTGCAGATCTGCGGCACCACCACCTGCATGATCTGCGGGGCGGAAGACCTGATCAAGGTTTGCAAGGAACTGATCGCCCCCGCGCCCCACACCCTGTCAAAGGACGGGAAGTTCAGCTGGGAAGAGGTGGAATGCATGGGCGCCTGCGCCAACGCCCCGATGGCCCAGATTGGCAAGGACTATTACGAAGACCTGACCCCCGAAAAGCTGCGCGATCTGATCGCGCGCTTTTCCAAGGGCGAGGTTCCGGTGCCCGGCCCGCAGAACGGTCGCTATGCGGCAGAACCGCTGTCGGGCCTGACCACGCTGAAGGATTTCGAATCCGGCAAGAAGCAATACAATGCCTCCGCCCAACTGGCGGTGGACATCGGCGATACGGTCAAGCGGATCGACGGCACCGAAGTGCCGATCCTGACGCCGTGGCTGGGTAAGGCGGCCACATCTGCTGCGCCCAAGAAGCCCGCCGCAAAGAAGACAGCTGCGCCCAAGGTGGAAACCACCGCGGATGCACCCGCCAAGGCCCCACGCGCAAGCCGCGCAAAGAAGACGGAAGAAGAGTGACGGAAACCGAGGGAAGGGGCGCTTCTGACGCCCCGAAAACAGGGATACGCGCATGAAACGAGTCGACAATTTGAATGCCCCTTCGCTGTACGGCTGGATATTCGCAGCCGTTGCCGGGGTCTTGGCCTTTCTCGTTGCAAAGGTGGTAGGCGGGTTTGATTACACGACCTCCGGCTTTTTTGCAGCCGTGATCACCGGTCTGGCCGGTCTGATCATCGGCATGCCCTGGGGTGCGTCTGACCGCATCCCGAAACCCGAAGTAGAGGCTGAGGGCAGCCATACCGCCGCCGCTGCTGCCGCCTCGGCTCCGGTCGCGGCGCCTGTCGCGCCGATGGCCGAAGCCGCGCCGCTGATGGCCGCGCCGATGGTCTCGTCGGCGATTGTCGCTGAACCGGTCGCCCCCGCTGCAGTGAAAGCACCTGCCGCCGCCTCGGCCCCCAAGGCCGAGGTAAAGCCCAAGGCCGCCGCTGCCCCCAAGGCAGAAGCAAAGCCCAAGGCCGCCGCGAAACCCAAGGCCGAACCCGCGCCCGTCGCCGCCGCTCCGGCAGGCGGCAGCAAGCCCAAGGCGCTCAAGGCCGCGCGCAAGGGCGTTGCCGATGACCTGAAGGTCATCGAAGGCATCGGCCCGGCCATGGAAAAACTGCTGAATGAAGGTGGCATCTTCCACATCGACCAGATCGCCGCTTGGGGCCCGGCCGAGGTGGAATGGATGGATGGCAACCTGAAAGGCTTCAAGGGCCGCGTCACCCGCGACAAATGGGTGGCTCAGGCCAAACTGATCGGCGAGGTGGGGCTGGAGGAATTCCTCCGCCGCGCCAAGACGAACGATTACTGAGGCGGGGATGCGCGAACCCACCCCGCAGGAAAAGGAAATCGCCAGACAGACAAGGCTAGTCGCCTTCGTTCTTGCAGGCACCATGATCCTGTGGATGGGGGCAAGCTTCCTTGGGGGAAGGCTGGGCTGGGAAACCCGCTTTGCCTTTCTCTTCGACCTCGCTGCAATGGCCGCGTTCATCTGGGCGCTGGTCGTGACTTACCGGATCTGGCGCAAACGCCAGGGCAATTAAGGGGCAAGACATGCTCAAGGATCAGGACCGCATCTTCACCAACCTCTACGGGATGCATGACCGCACCCTTGCCGGGGCGCGGAAGCGCGGCCATTGGGACGGCACCGCCGATATCCTCAAGCGCGGCCGCGACACGATCATCGAACAGGTCAAGGCATCGGGTCTGCGCGGCCGCGGCGGCGCGGGCTTTCCCACGGGCCTGAAATGGTCCTTCATGCCCAAGCAGAGCGATGGCCGCCCGTCCTATCTGGTGGTCAATGCCGACGAGTCTGAGCCCGGCACCTGCAAGGACCGGGAAATCATGCGCCACGATCCGCATACGCTGATCGAAGGCTGCCTGATCGCCTCCTTCGCGATGCAGGCCAATGCCTGCTACATCTACATCCGCGGCGAATATATCCGCGAGCGTGAGGCGCTGCAGGCCGCCATCGATGAATGCTATTATGCAGGGCTTATCGGCAAGAACGCCTGCAAATCCGGCTATGACTTTGACCTCTACCTGCACCACGGGGCAGGGGCCTATATCTGCGGCGAGGAAACCGCGCTTCTGGAAAGCCTTGAGGGCAAGAAGGGCATGCCCCGGATGAAGCCGCCGTTCCCGGCGGGTTCGGGCCTTTACGGCTGCCCCACCACGGTGAACAACGTCGAATCCATCGCTGTGGTCCCCACCATCCTGCGCCGTGGGCCGGAATGGTTTGCAGGCTTTGGCCGCCCCAACAA
>PNND01000424.1 GCA_013824045.1 Rhodobacter sp.
ACCCTCAAGACCCTGATGGTAGAGGTCGACGGCAAACCCGCCTGCTGCGTCATCCCCTCGGATCGGCAGTTGTCCATGAAAAAGGTGGCCAGCGCCTTCGGGGCCAAATCCGCCGCCATGATGCCCCCGGCCAAGGCCGAGAAACTCACCGGCTACAAGGTCGGCGGCATCAGCCCCTTCGGCCAGCGCCGCCCCGTCCCTACCGCGATCGAGGCCACAGCGACCACCGCCCCGAAAGTCTGGATCAACGCAGGCCAGCGCGGCCTCCTCCTCGGTATCGCGCCCGCCGATGCGCTCAAGGCCATCCCCGCCACGGCGGCCCCCCTCATCGCCTGACCTTTCCCCCTTTCCCTTCCGCGCGCAAAGGCGCACCCTAGGGAGAGAAAAAGGACGACCCCATGCCCGAACCCCGCGCCCCGCGCCTCTGCGTCCTGATCGACGCCGACAATGTCCCTTCCGGCTATGCCGAAGCGATCTTCGAGGAAATCGCCAGCCTTGGCGAAGCCTCCGTCCGCCGCATCTACGGCGACTGGTCTGCCCAACGCCTCGCCGGATGGGCCAAGCAGGTGGCCGCCCTCGGCCTCGTCGCCGATCAGCAGTTTTCCAACACCAAGGGCAAGAACGCCTCCGACATCGGCCTTGTGATCGCCGCGATGGATTTCCTCCATTCCGGCCTGTTTGACGGCTTCGTGCTGGTCAGTTCCGACAGCGATTTCACCCGCCTCGCCGCCCGCATCCGCGAACAGGGGCTCGATGTCTATGGCATCGGCGAAAAGAAAACTCCCGAGGCGTTCCGCATGGCCTGCAAGCGTTTCATCTATGTCGAAAACCTCGGCACGGCTGAAGAGACCCCCGAACCCACCCCGGCACGTGGCGCGCCCAAGGCCGAACAGCCCGACACGCCGAAACCCGGTGCCAAAGAGGCCCCCGCCAAGGCGATCCCCTTCATCATCGCCGCCATGCGCGCCATCGACCCGGATGCCGAATGGTATTCGCTGGGTCAGGTCGGCCAGTTCATCACCCAAGGCAATCCCGACTTCGACACCCGCACCTATGGCAGCGCCAAACTGTCGGACCTCGTCCGCAAGATCAGCCGCTTCGAAGTCCGCCCCGGCCCCGGCGGCCAGCTTCAGATGCGCGACGTGGCCTGACGGGCACGCCTATCCGGCCAAGCGCCAAAATTCTTCCAGAAGAATTTTAGCAGCCCCCACCTGAAAATCTTGAGCCAAGATTTTCAGGCCCGTCGCCCAAAACTTTTCAGGAAAAGTTTTGGGCGTGCGTCCGTGCAACCCTGCACGCTGACCCTGCGCCGGTCACCCCTGTGAAATCCGCACGACTTTTCATATCTTCCGCCCAAGCAGGAGATGACCTATGCAGATCGAACTCGGCCTTGATACATTCGGCGACACCAGCCTCGGCCATGACGGGCGGCTCAAACCGCATGACGCGGTGCTGCGCGATGTGGTCGAACAGGGCGTTCTGGCCGATCAGGTCGGCATCCATTTCCTCGGCATCGGCGAACATCACCGCGCCGATTTTGCCGTCTCCGCCCCCGAAATCGTGCTCTCGGCCATTGCCGCACGCACGCATCGCATCCGGCTGGGATCGGCGGTCACCGTGCTGTCGTCCGACGATCCGGTCCGGGTCTTCCAGCGCTTCTCGACGCTCAACGCCATCTCCAATGGACGGGCCGAGGTCATCCTCGGGCGCGGCTCCTTCACCGAAAGCTTCCCCCTCTTCGGCTATGAACTCCATGATTACGAACGCCTGTTCGAGGAAAAGCTCGATCTCTTCGCCCATCTGATCCGCGACGAGGCGATCACCTGGTCGGGCGAAACCCGCGCGCCGCTGATCGACCAGCGCGTCTATCCCACCCTCGGCCCCGGCCTTCAGGTCTGGGTCGGCGTCGGCGGCAGCCCGGAATCGGTCATCCGCGTCGTGCGCCATGATCTGCAACTGATGCTGGCCATCATCGGCGGCGACCCGCGCCGCTTCAAACCCTATGTCGATCTCTACCACCGCGCCTGCGCCCAGATGGGCCGCAGCGTCAAACCCGTGGGCATCCACTCCCCCGGCCATATCGCGGCCACCGATGAGTTGGCCGCCGAACAGCTTTGGCCGCATTACAAGGCGATGTTCGATCAGATCGGGGCAGAACGCGGCTGGCCCCCGGTCACACCCGACCGCTTCATGGGCGAAATCCAACACGGCTCCCTCTATGTCGGCAGCCCGAAAACCGTGGCCCGCAAGATCGCGGCGGCGGTCACCGCGCTGGGGGTTGATCGGTTCGACATGAAATACTCAACCGGCCCGATGCCGCATGACCAGCTGTGCGAAAGCATCCGCCTCTATGGCGAACAGGTCATCCCGATGGTCAAGGAAATGGTCGCGGGCGCAAAGGTCGCGGCGCAATAGCGCCGCACGGTTATGGCGCGAGGTGCTCGCGAAACGCCGCGACCACCTCTTCGTAAACCTGCCGCTTGAACGGCACGATCGAGGCGACCATTTCCTCCGCCCCGATCCAGCGCCAACGACTGAATTCCGGATGCGCGCTGTCGATCCGCACCTGATCATCCGTCCCCGTAAAGCGGAACAGGAACCACTTCTGCCGCTGCCCGCGATACTTGCCACCCCAGACCTTGCCCAACAGTTCGGGCGGCAAGTCATAGGTCACCCAATCCGGCGTCTTGGCGACAAACTCCACCAGATCGGCGGTCACCCCGGTTTCTTCCCACAACTCGCGCAACGCGGCGGCACGGGGCTTTTCGCCCGCGTCGATCCCGCCCTGCGGCATCTGCCAAGCGGGATGGGGGGAATCGATGCGTTGCCCGGCAAAGATCTCGCCCTGCGCATTGATCAGCACCACGCCCACGCAGGGCCGGTAGGGCAAATTCGCCGTATCTGTCATGGTATGTGGGGGCCGCAGCGCGGCCCCGCTCCTTTCAGTTCTGCTCGGCCGCCGATGGGGCCACTGCGTTCAGTCCGCGCAGGATATCCACGGCATAGGCCAATTGGTAATCCTCGTCGCGCAGCTTGGCCGCCTCTTCGATCTGCGCCCGCTCTTCTTCCAGCAACTGGCGCTCATCCTCGCTCATCGAGTCGTTGGAGATGACTCCCCGCAGATCGGCCTCGGATGACGGGTTCTGCGCTGCCGATGCCGCTTCTTCCCCCTCGACAGGCGGCGCAGCCACCGGCTGGTTCACCACGATATCCGGCATCACGCCCAGCGCTTGGATCGACCGGCCCGATGGCGTGTAATAGCGCGCTGTCGTCAACCGCATCGCGCCATCCCCCCGCAGCGGCACCACCGTTTGCACCGACCCTTTGCCAAAGCTCTTGGTCCCGACCACGATCGCCCGGCGATGGTCCTGCAACGCCCCCGCCACAATCTCTGACGCCGAGGCAGAGCCGCCATTGATCAGCATCACGATGGGCTTGCCTTGCGTCAGATCGCCCGGCGTCGCGTTGAACCGCTCTCCATCCGATGCCTCGCGGCCCCGGGTCGACACGATCTCACCCTTCTCAAGGAAGGCATCCGACACGCTGATCGCCTCGGTCAGCAGACCGCCCGGATTGTTCCGCAGGTCCAGAACAAAGCCGTCGACATTCTCCAACCCGCCCAGTTCCTCGACGGATTTCGCCATCTGCTCTTCCAGCCCCGGCGTCGTCTGGTCGTTGAAGGTGGTGATCCGCAGCACCACCGTCTTGCCCACAACCCGGCTGCGCACCGCCGTCACCTTGATGGTGTCGCGGATGATCGACACGTCAAAGGGCTCATCCACCCCCTCGCGCACCACGGTGATGATGATCTCCGATCCCACCGGACCGCGCATCATTTCCACCGCATCATCCAGCGTCAGACCCAGCACGCTTTCGCCGTTCACATGGGTGATGAAATCGCCCGCCTCGATCCCCGCCGCATCGGCGGGCGTGTCATCCATGGGCGACACGACCTTCACGAAACCCTCTTCCTGCGTGACCTCAATGCCAAGGCCCCCGAACTCGCCGCGCGTCTGCACCTGCATGTCGTCAAAATCTTCCGGCGGCAGATAGCTGGAATGCGGATCAAGCGATGTCAGCATCCCGTTGATCGCCGCCTCGATCAGCTGCTCGCTGTCGACCTCTTCCACATATTGCGACCGGATGCGTTCAAAGATGTCTCCGAACAGATCAAGCTGCTGATAGACATTCTCGTTCCGCTCCGCCTCCTGCGCGATCAGCGGCCCGGCCACCTGCAAGGTCAGAATAGCCCCGGCCACCGTGCCGCCCACTGCGGCCATGACGAACTTCTTCATCTCGATCTCATTCCCTTCCTTCGGTGAACCAAGGTTCCGGGTCCACCGGATCGGCACCCTGCCGCAATTCCAAATAAAGCGTTTCCGTCTCGCGCGCGCCACCACCTTCTTGCGACGCGGCAAGGATGTCTGCAAGTTCCGGCTCAGCGCCGCCCATCAGGCCCAGCGGCGCCCCCTGTGCCACCACCTCGCCCACTTCTCCATATACCGAACCCAACCCCGCCAAGATTAATAGATAGCCCCCTCCCGGCTCCAGGATCATCACATTTCCGTAGTCGAGGAGCGGCCCGCGATAACGGATCGTCGCAGGCCAGGGCGCGGTGACCAAAGCGCGGGGCCTTGTGGCAATCGTCAGACCGGGGCGCCGCACCCCGGCCGTATCCGCCTCGCCGGGGCGGCGCAGCACCGATCCCAGCACCGGGCGCGGCAAACGCCCCTTGGCGCTGGCAAAATCCTCGCCATCCGTCGCATCGGGCGCAAGGCCCGAGGCAAAGGCCTCCAGCGTATCCGCGCTTTCCACCAGCCCACGCAACACCTCGGGGTCTTCAGTGAACCGCCGGGGCAGTTCGGTCCGGTCGCTGATCGCCTGGCTCAGCGCCGTCCGCGCCGTCTGCGCCACGTTCAAGCCGCGCGCCAGCGTTTCACCCGCCGCCTCCTGCAAGGCCCGCAGATCGCGCAACTCCTGCAACTCCGCCCGCAGGCGCGCAGCCTCGGCCTGCAAGGCCGGCGTCACATCGGCCAACATCATGCCAGATCGCACCGTTCCCACCGGCCCCGTCGGATGCAGCAACAGCAACGGCCCCGGATCGGATTCCAACTGCCCCAGCACGCCCACCAGCTGCGCAATCCGGTCGCGCTGGGCATTGAATTGCAGGCTCAGCGCCGTCTCGCGCAGCGATGCCTGCCGCAACGCCTCGCGCAGCGCGCCCAGCCCGTCCTCATAGGCGCGGATCGTCTGGGTCAGCGCCGCCACCCGGTCCCGCGCACCCTCGGCCTCTTCCATGGCCACCACCGCCGCCTGCAGATCACCCGCCGCCTGCGCCGCCTGCTCGGCGGCGGTATCGGCCAACACCGGCTGCGCCAGCACCAGCATCAGGCCAAGGCAAAGGGCAACACGGATCCTCATGCGATCAGACTCTGCCCCGTCATTTCCGGCGGTTTCTCCAACCCCATCAACGCCAGCACCGTGGGCGCCAGATCAGCCAGCCGCCCCGACCGCAGCCGCGCCCCGGCAGGCCCGCCCACAAGGATCACCGGCACCGGATTGGTCGTATGCGCCGTATGCGGCCCGCCCGTCACCGGGTCGATCATCTGCTCGCAATTGCCATGATCCGCCGTCACGATCATCGCGCCCCCCGCCACCTCCAGCGCCGCCAAAGCATCGCCAAGGCAGGCATCCACCGCCTCGCAGGCGCGCATCGCGGCGGCCAGATCGCCGGTATGGCCCACCATATCGGGGTTCGCGAAATTCACCACGATCAGATCATAGCCAGCCTTGATCGCGCCGACCAGCGCCGCCCCCACTTCGGGCGCGCTCATCTCGGGCTGCAGGTCATAGGTCGCCACCTTGGGCGATTTCGGCATGTCCCGATCCTCGCCCGCGAACGGCTCCTCCCGCCCGCCATTCAAGAAAAAGGTCACATGCGGATATTTCTCGGTCTCGGCCAGCCGGAACTGCGTCCGCCCATGGCTGGCCACCCATTCGCCCAGCGAATTGGGGATCGACCGTTTGGGAAAGGCCGTCGCCATATAGGCGTTATGCCCTTCGGAATACTCCACCATCCCCAGCATGGCCGACCATGCCGGTCGCGCGCCGGCATCAAACCCGTCAAACCCCGGCTGGCCCAGCGCCGCCAGGATCTCCCGCGCCCGATCCGCCCGGAAGTTCAGGCAAAACAGCCCGTCCCCATCCCGCGCGCCCGGGTATCCGCCGATCACCGTGGGGGCCAGAAACTCATCCGTCTCACCCTTGGCATAGGATGCCGCCACCGCTGCCCCGGCATCCGCCGCCGCCTCGCCTTCACCGCGCACCATCGCCGCATAGGCACGCGACACCCGCTCCCAACGGTTGTCGCGGTCCATCGCCCAGTACCGCCCCGTCACCGTGGCAATCCGCGCGCCCACCGGCAGCTTCGCCATCAGATCCGCCACAAAATCCGCCGCCGAGGATGGCGCCACATCCCGCCCATCCGTGATCGCATGCAGCCAGACCGGCACCCCCGCCGCCGTCACCGCACGGCAGGCCGCGATCACATGGGCAATATGCCCATGCACCCCGCCATCCGACACCACGCCCATCAGATGCGCCACGCCGCCCGCAGCCTTCACCCGCGCGATGAACTCGCCCAGCGCCACATTCTCGGCAAAAGACCCATCCTCCACCGCCAGATCGATCGCCCCAAGGTCCATCGCCACCACGCGCCCCGCGCCGATATTGGTGTGTCCAACCTCGGAATTGCCCATCTGCCCGCGCGGCAGGCCCACATCCGGGCCATGGGTGATCAGCGTGGCCTTCGGGCATGTCGCCCAGATGCGGTTGAAATTCGGCACCTTGGCCTGCGCCGGGGCATTGCCCTCACGCGCCTCCGAAAGCCCCCAGCCGTCAAGGATGCACAGCACGACGGGCTTCGGAACGGTCATGTCAGGATACCCCTTCTTGGTCTTGCAAGCTCAATACCGCCCCCGGCCCCATCCGGCAACGCACCCCGCCACGCTTGCGCAAAGTTTTCCGTCTCGGGGCCCCTCGCCCAAGGTTGCCCCGGCCCAAGATCTCCCGCCATTACCTTCATCAGCGTCCGGATCAGCCCGTCTCCAGCCCAACCCGGAATCGCACCAACCCTTTCCACAGCGTTAACCTTAACGCGCGGTAAGCCCCCCGTGCGTATGCACAGCCGTCTGCACTGCGCGTCTGCACCAGCCGCTGCACCGCCATCCGCACCGAAATCCGTGAATTAACTCAGCGTTCCCAGACAGTTACGCCCGGTGATACGGCCCGCCCGACAGGATCGTCGCCGCCCGGTACAACTGTTCGGCCAGCATCACCCGCACCAGCATATGCGGCCAGACCATCCGCCCGAAACTGATCGAAAACGCCGCCCGGTCGCGCAACCCCGGCGCGATCCCATCCGCCCCGCCGATGACGAAGGCCACGTCCTGCCGCCCCTCATCCCGCCACCGCGCCAGCTGCGCCGCGAACTCCGGCGAGGACATCACCTTGCCCCGCTCGTCCATCGTCACCAGCAGCGCCCCCGCCGGAAT
>PNND01000119.1 GCA_013824045.1 Rhodobacter sp.
GGGATCAAGGCTGGCCAAACGGCAATCGACACATTCGCGCTGGTCGTGGCGATAAATGGTGCGGCCAAAGCGATCCTGCACGCGGTCCACCAGCGTGGGTTCCACCCGTTCACCGCCATTGGCGAACATCGCATAGGCGGCCACCATCTTGAACAGCGTGGTTTCCTGCGCGCCGAGAGAATTGGCGAGGAAGGGACGCATCGGATTGTAGACGCCAAAGTTTTCGGCATAGCGCGCAACGGTTTCCATCCCGATTTCCTGCGCGATCCGCACGGTCATCAGGTTTCGCGACTGTTCGATCCCTGTACGTACCGGCGTTGGGCCGTAGAACTTGTTCGATGCGTTCTTTGGCGTCCACAGACCTTCGGCTGTTTCCACCTCGATCGGCGCGTCGACGACGATCGTGCCGGGGGTGAAGCCGTTGTCCAGCGCGGCGGCATAGACAAAGGACTTGAAGCTTGAGCCGGGCTGACGCGTGGCCTGCGTCGCGCGGTTGAAGACCGAGTCCTGATAAGAGAACCCACCCTGCATCGCGATCACACGGCCAGTGAACACGTCCATCGCCATGAAGCCGCCCTGCACTTCGGGGATCTGGCGCAGGGACCAGCGGATGAAACTGCCATCTTCATCCGACGTCACGGCCCGCACATGGACAACGTCGCCCGCAGCAACCAGATCGCCAGCGACCTGCCCGCGGCGGCCAAAGCTGCCATCGGTGTTCAGTTTGCGCGCCCAAGTGACATCCTCGGCCGGGATCCAGTGACCATCAGCGTCATCCTCGACGCCTTCAATACCGATGCGGGCGTCATTCTCGCCCACTTCCAGCACAACGGCGGGGAACCAACCGACGATGTCACGCGGCACCTCCATCTCGGCCAGGGCCGGGCGCCAATCGGCCAGACGGTCCGCCGGGATGGATTTGCCCGTGCCGCGCCAGATCCCAAGGCCGCGGTCATACTTCTCAAGCCCGTCGCGGAGCGCCTTCGCGGCCACTTCCTGCAGGTCGGGGTCAACTGTTGCGCGGATGGACAGGCCACCGCCGAAGAATTCGGCCTCGCCAAAGGTGGTGGAAAGCTGGCGGCGGATTTCATCGGTGAAATAGTTGCGTGGCGGTAGTGCCTCGCGGAAGGCGGGATAGTCGCCATTCTGCACGGACAGCAGGGGCTTTTCCGCCTCGGCCTGCGCCTGTTCGCGGGTGATGTGGCCATCCTCTGCCATGCGGTTTAGAACATAGGCGCGGCGTTCCAGCGCGCGGTCCCGGTTGCGGACAGGGTGCATTTCCGAGGGCGCTTTCGGCAGCGTGGCCAGATAGGCAGCCTCACCCGCCGTGAGCGCGGTCAGCGGCTTGTTGAAATAGGTCTGGGCGGCCGCGGCCACGCCATAGCTGTTCTGGCCGAGGAAGATTTCGTTCAGATAAAGTTCAAGGATCTTGTCCTTGGACAGCGTTTCCTCAAGCCGGGTGGCAAGGATGATTTCCTTGATCTTGCGTTCGCCCGTCCGGTCGCCCGAAAGAAGGAAGTTCTTCATCACCTGTTGGGTGATCGTGGATGCGCCGCGCAACTCTTGACCACGGGTCAGGATGGCATCGCGAAAGGCCGCGGCCATACCGGTGACGTCATAGCCGTGGTGGGTGTAGAAATTCTTGTCTTCGGCCGCGATGAAGGCGTCCTTCACAAGTTCGGGAATGTCTTCGATCGGCACGAAGAGGCGGCGTTCCTGTGCGAATTCGTCGATGATGCGCCCCTCGCCAGAATAGATGCGGCTGATCGTGGGCGGCGTGTATTGCGCCAGGCTTTCATGGCTCGGCAGATCACGGGAATACATGAAGAAAATCGCGCCGATGGTCAGCGCAGCAAACAGTATCCCCAGCGTCACGGCTGTGAAAATGGCTCCGAAAAATGAACCGACGAATCTGATCACGCGTGCGTTTCCCGAAGCTTTCTCATGTTGCCTGCGCTTATACACGCGCAGGGGGGCAAAGGTCAAAACGATGGCGTGAGGCCGTGGTCCGACGGCATATTGCTGCCGGAAGGGTCAGTTGTCGTTTATTCCGGCGAGGGCCGCATCCTCGGCAGCCCAGACGCGCAGCGCATCGCGAAGCGCTGCGGCCATTTTGGCCCGCCATTCCGGATCAATCAGGCGTTCCAGATCAGAGGCTGATGACAGGAAGCCCAGTTCGATCAGCACCGATGGCACATCCGGAGATTTCAGCACGGAGAACCCCGCCTGCTGGATGGGATGGCGATGCATCTTGAGCCCGGCACCGGAAATGGATTGCCGCAATGCAAGAGCGAGCCGGTCAATCCGGGGCTGGGTTTCGGTGCGGGCCATGTCCATCAGGACGGTGGCCACCAGATCATCCTGTTCGGTCAGGTCGATGCCGGAAAGCAGGTCGTCGCGGTCGTGCCGCTCGGCCAAGGCGCGGGCGGCTTCGTCGCTGGCATCCTCAGACAATGTATAGATCGTTGCCCCCACCGCCTCACCCTCGGCCAGAGCATCGGCGTGCAGCGACAGGAACACATCCGCCCCGACGGCATGGGCAAAGGAAATGCGCGTCTCAAGCGGGACAAAGACATCCTCCTCGCGCGTCATCACCACGCGAAAGCCGCCATCGCGGACAAGGAGTTCTTTCAACTCGCGTGCGAAGGTCAGCATCAGTTCGGCCTCTGTATGGCCGTCGCGCTCTGCCCCCGGATCAATGCCACCATGACCGGGGTCCAGAACCACGGTCAGCGGACCTGTCCCGCGCAGGGTGGGCGCGGGCAGTTCGGCCGCCTTAGGCAGCGCCCATTCCGGCGGTTCCGGCAGGGCCGCTTGGCGCGCGAAATCAGCCGGTGTGGTGGGGAACAGGCCGATGCGCACCGTAGCACCCGTATCGGTGGCCATTTCTGCCGTCATCACGGCCATGGGCGCACGCAGTTCCATGACCAGACGCGACCAGCCCGGACGAAAACTGCCGGCGCGCAGGTCGACGATGCGGGTGCTGTCGCGGCGCATATCCGCGATGCCGGACCAATCCACTTCGCGGAAATCCATGATCAGGCGGCGCGGGTTATCGGCCAGACGCACGCGCCATGGCACGGGCTGGCTGAGTTGCAGGGTGATGGACAGGGTTTCCCCCTGATCGGTGATGGACGACGCGGCCGGGTCCAGCCGCGCCAGAGCCGACAGATCCTGTGCGGCTGCCGGAAGCCAAGCCACCACCGCCACAATCAAGCCTGCCAGCCATGCACGCATCCCCTGCCCTCCTGCTTTTTTGGCGGAGTATCACGTTTGATCCATCGCTTGTCCATGCAAGGCTGCGGTTGGCCGCGATGGGTGCGGACATATCACGATGCAGGGACCGGGCAGCCCATGCCTTGAACTTTGCCCTGCCCAACCCCTAAGGTAGGGGTAAGTACTCTGTCCTGCGGGGCAAAGACAATCCCAATGCCCCATCCGGGCCTTTCGATGACGGAGCCTTTGATGCGCAGTCTTCTTGCGGGCACTGCCCTCACACTTGCCCTTGCCCTGCCCGGTTTCGCCGATGGCCTGACGGACATGTCCGATGCCGAACGGGCGGCCTTTCGCGCCGAAGTGCGGGCCTACCTGATGGAGAACCCCGAGGTTCTGCTCGATGTCATGAACGAATTGGAGAACCGCGAGCAGATTGCGGCTATGGAACGTGACCGGGAAATGCTTGCAGCCCAATCTGACGCCATCTTCAACGATGCGGCGTCCTATGTCGGCGGCAATCCCGAAGGGGATATCACGGTGGTGGAGTTCATTGACTATCGCTGCGGCTATTGCCGGAAGGCATGGCAGGAAGTGGATCAGCTAGTGGAAGGCGATGGCAATATCCGCTTTGTTCTGAAGGAGTTCCCGATCCTTGGCGAAGCATCGGTCCTGTCATCGCGCTTTGCCATTGCTGTTCTGCAACTGCATGGGAATGAGGCCTACAAGTCGGCCCATGATGCGCTCTTGTCGATGCGGGCCGAGCCTTCGTCGGATGCGTTGATGCGCATTGCCAGCGACCTACGGCTGGAGCCGCAGCCGATCATGGAGCGGATGAACGCCCCGGAAGTGACCAAGGTCCTTGAGGACAATCACCGTCTGGCGCAGGTGATGGACATCAGCGGGACGCCCACCTTTGTGGTGGGCGGCACCATGGTGCGGGGCTATGTGCCGCTAGAGGCGATGCAGCAGATCGTGGAAGAACAGCGCGCCAACGCGGGCTGATTGACCCGGCTACTGGGCCGCCTCTGACTCGGCGGCCTTTTCTGCCGCCTCGATTTCGGCGGCCTTCTGTTCCACCAGTTCGACGATATGGTCGATCATCCGGTCATTGCCGAGCTTGTGGCTTTGCTTGCCCGCCAGATAGACCATGCCCGACCCGGCCCCGCCGCCGGTAAATCCGATATCGGTCATCAACGCCTCACCCGGGCCATTGACCACACAGCCGATGATCGACAGGGACAGCGACGTGGTGATGTGGGCGAGGCGATCTTCGAGCGTCGAGACCGTCTTGATCACGTCAAACCCCTGCCGCGCGCAAGAGGGGCAGGAGATGATGGTCACGCCGCGATGGCGCAGTCCGAGGGATTTCAGGATCTCAAACCCGACCTTGACCTCTTCCACCGGATCGGCGGAGAGCGAGACACGGATCGTGTCGCCAATCCCCATCCAGAGCAGGTTGCCAAGGCCGATGGCGGATTTCACGGTGCCGGAGACAAGCCCCCCGGCCTCGGTGATGCCCAGATGGATGGGGGCATCGGTCGCCTCTGCCAGTTGTTGATAGGCGGCGGCGGCCATGAACACGTCAGATGCTTTGACGCTAATCTTGAACTCGTGAAAGTCGTTGTCCTGCAACAGCTTGATGTGATCCATGCCGGATTCGACCATGGCATCGGGGCAAGGCTCGCCGTATTTGTCCAATAGGTGCTTTTCAAGGCTGCCTGCGTTCACGCCGATGCGGATGGAACAGCCATGGTCCTTGGCGGCCTTGACCACTTCTGCCACGCGGCGGGCATCGCCAATATTGCCCGGATTGATCCGAAGGCAGGCGGCACCGGCCTCGGCAGCCTCGATCGCGCGTTTGTAGTGGAAATGGATGTCGGCCACGATCGGAACCGGGCTTTCCGCCACGATTTCGCGCAGGGCGCGGGTGCTGTCTTCGTCCGGGGTCGAGACGCGGACAATATCAGCCCCGGCAATCGCCGCACGCCGTATCTGTTCCAGCGTGGCTTCCACATCCGTGGTAAGGGTGTTTGTCATCGTCTGCACGCTGATCGGTGCATCACCGCCCACCAGCACCTTGCCCACACGGATCTGGCGCGATTTACGGCGATAGATATTGCGCCAAGGGCGCACAGTATTCAGCGACATGGATGCGGTCCTGCTCCGGGCAATCGACTGACACAGAGATAGACACAGCCGGACCCGAGGGCAACCGCAGAGGCGACATCGGATAACGGTGATCAGTCGACCAGCGGAACCGCTTCAGAACCGGCCTCGGCCACATTGACGAACTTGGCCAGATCCGCGTCGACGGACAGATCGGCTTCGGCGAAGGTTTGGGTCAGGGCTTCGGCCGACAGGGCGACGTTCTTCACCACCGATGCACCCGGCGCGGCGGGGCCATAGGTGCGGCCGTTCACGGCAAAGTAAACAGACCCTGAATTGCCCGCGCGCAGCACAGGCGCTTCTTCAAGGCTGGGCACCACATAGCGTTCGCCCGCATCAAGGATTTTTTCAAACAACACCGTGCCATCGGCCGACTGGACGCGCACCCAAGACGGGCGCACGGCAAGCACCTCAAGCTGCGGGGCCGCATCGGCGACGACCTGAACGCCATTCGTGGCACCCGCTTCGGCCAAGGCCTGATCAATTGCAGCAGCCATGGGATCGACCGGGGCAGAGGCAAGCGTGCCCGTATCGCGCGGATTGATCGCGGCGATGGGACCATCGCGCGAGGTCATCACGGGCACATCAAGCGCCTGCGGGCGATAGAGCCGGTCCATCAGATCGGGCTGTGCAGAGGTGTTAGCCTCTGCCAGTGCGGCAGGGTCTGCATCCGGTGCATCGGCAATCTCGGGCACCAGCGGGGTGATGCGCTGAACACCATCAAGCGGGTCAATCTCGGCCACCACGACAGGGGCTTGATCGATCGGCGCAAGTTGAACGCGCTGCACTTCCTGCAATACGGACCAACCGCCATAACCGATTGCCCCGATCAGCACCGCCAGCACCAGAACGGACCCAACGGCACCGGGTTCGATCTGGGACAGCACGCTTTCACTGCGCGGGACAAAGGTGGCGTTCGGATTGGCGAGCGGATCGCCAAAGTCCTGTGGCGCGCGCTTGGCGGTGATGCCCTGCGAAGAGGCTGCCGCGCTCATGCCATGGGCGACGGTGAAATTCGCCTCGACACAGAATTTCTGGAATGCCCAATCCGGGTCCATGCCAAGGTAGCGCGCATAGGACCGCACGTAACCCGCGACGAACCCTTGGGTTTCAAAGGCCGAGACATCGGCGTTTTCGATGGCGGCGATGTAAGTGGCCTTGATCTTCAACTCGCGCTGAACATCAAGCAGAGACTTGCCCAGCGTGGCGCGCTCGCCCCGCATGAGGTCGCCAAGTCGCAGTTCGAAGTCGTCAAAGCCCTTTGGCTTGTCGACCCCGGCCGTCGAAGGTTTGGACCTCCAACCGATCATGCAACTTGCCCCATCACTGCCCCAACGAACCCGAGTCGCATTCAGCGCGACTCATATTCTGTCGTATTCAGCATAAGTTAGCACAGGGCAAGGCCTTTTGCATGTGCGGAAAGTGTCAGGCGGACACCTCGGCGCGATTCAGCGCACAATGCCTCCAAAGTGCATCCATAGCCCGCACAAGATGCTCAATTTGCTTGGAATCGTGCACGGGCGAGGGCGTGAAGCGCAGCCGTTCTGTGCCGCGCGGCACTGTGGGGAAGTTGATGGGCTGGACATAGATGCCGTAGGTCTCCAGCAGCATGTCCGACAGCATCTTGCAATGCACGGGATCGCCCACATGCACCGGCACGATATGACTGCCATGATCGATGATCGGCAGGCCCAACCCCTTGAGCCGGGTCTTCAGGATGCGGGCCTGAAGTTGATGGGCGTCGCGCAGATGCTGCGCGGTCTTCAGGACACGGACCGAGGCCGCGGCCCCGGCCGCAACGGCAGGCGGCAGGCTGGTGGTGAAGATGAAGCCCGGCGCATAGGACCGGATGGCATCCACCATGCGGGCCGATGCGGCGATGTAGCCGCCAAACACGCCATAGGCCTTGGCCAGCGTGCCGTTGATGATGTCGATGCGATGCATCTGGCCATCGCGTTCCGCGACCCCTGCCCCGCGCGGGCCATACATGCCCACGGCGTGAACCTCGTCGATATAGGTCAGCGCGTTGAATTCCTGTGCCAGATCGCAGATCGCGGCGATGGGGCCGAAATCGCCGTCCATCGAATAGATCGATTCAAACGCAATC